>NZ_PSLQ01000001.1:27808-144434 GCF_040289685.1 Pyrinomonas sp. | reverse complement strand
AGCGTTGAAAATCAATTTTGGCGGAACCAGCGTTTTTCTGCTTTCTCGAGGCGACAAAGCTCCAGCGGTTGAAGATCCATTTTGGTGTGGCTGGAGAAGTTGCCCGTTGCGCCTCATCCAATTGCCTTGCGGCGTCGAAGCTGCGTTCCGTTTGGTTGAAGCTGCTACACGGCGTCGGCACGTGTCTCGCAGCCAGCGAATTTGATATATTGGCTTATCATGCGCACGGACATCATCATCATACGGTTGGTCTTCAGCGCCATTCTCATCGCCGCCGGATACATCTTGCGTCCTTTCTTCGGTCATCGGTTGATCTCGGCAGCGATCGCTGGTCTGATTGCGCTCGCCATCATCATCTTCGAGGTGCGCGTGCAACGCGCTTCGCTTAAAACTTTGATCGGCGCGGCTGTCGGCTCGATCATGGGCATCATCGGCGCTTACTTGATCGGTACGCTCATCAGCCACCAAGAGTCGCCTGCGGTTGCGCCCGAAACGAAGACCTTTTTGACGCTCGCGCTCACTTTCTTCATGGCCTACGTCGGGTTGATGGTCGGCGCAGCCAAGGGGGATTACCTCGATCTATCGGCATTGGGCGGCATCTTCAGCGACAAGGCGACGCGGCGCGATTACAAGATCCTCGATACCTCGGTGATCATTGACGGGCGCATCGCCGATATCGCTGAAACGGGTTTTTTAAGCGGCACCATCGTCATCCCGCAGTTCATCCTGCGCGAGTTGCAACAGGTGGCCGATTCGCCCGATGCTTCCAAGAGGCAGCGTGGGCGGCGCGGACTCGACATGCTGCAACACTTGCAGGGCAACAGCAAGCTCAACGTGCAAGTGGTAGATACGGACTTCCCGGCCATTCGCGAAGTCGATCTGAAGCTGATCGAATTGAGCAAGCAACTTGAAGCCGTCATCGTGACCAACGATTTCAACTTAAACAAGGTGGCTCAATTGCACGGCGTCACTGTGCTGAACATCAACGAGCTGGCGAACGCTTTGAAACCGGTGGTGCTGCCGGGCGAAATGATGCGCGTCTTCATCTTTAAAGAAGGGAAAGAGATCAACCAAGGGGTCGCTTATCTCGACGACGGGACGATGGTGGTGGTCGATAACGCGCGCAAGATGATCGGCAAGGAAGCGGACATCTTGGTGACGGGCGTGACCCAGACGCCTGCTGGGAAGATGATCTTCGGGCGCTTGTGTGAAGGGCCGATCGACAGCGGTGCGACCAGCGAATTGCGGACAGCCAACGGCACAGTGCGGCGTACGTTGCGCGATGCGCGATCAGCCATCACGCCGACGCGGCACATAGGGCAAGACGAGAACTCTTGAAACCATCTACGACCAACACGGCGATCATCGTCGCGGCAGGTGAGGGACGCCGCGCCGGATGCAGCAAGCAGTTTCGCCGTATCGCTGGCGCGCCGGTCTTGGTCCATACGTTGCGCCGTTTCGAAGCTTGCGCTTCGATTGCGCGCGTCGTGCTGGTGCTGCCTGCGGGCGAGGCGGCGCGTTTCTTCGCCGGTCTTGAAAGTTACGGTTTGAAAAAGGTCGTGCGCATCGTCGCTGGCGGTGCGTCGCGCATGGAATCGGTTTGGCGCGGATTGCAAGCGACGCGGGCGACGGCGACGAGCATCGTGGCCGTTCACGACGGCGTGCGACCGTTGGTTGCGCCAACGGAGATCGATGCTGTGGTCTGTGCGGCGCACGAGACGGGAGCCGCCCTTCTCGCTGCGCCCGTGACCGACACGATCAAAGAGGTCGATCTCGCGCACAACGTTGTGCGCACGTTGCCGCGCGGCGCTCTTCGTCGTGCGTTGACGCCGCAATGTTTCCGCTACGATCTTCTGCGACGTGCGTACGAGCAGGCCATGGCCGAGGGATGGGAGGAGACGGACGATAGCGCTCTGGTCGAACGTTTGGGCATCGCTGTGCGCGTCGTCCAAGGAAGCGCGCGCAACATCAAGATCACCGCGCCGGAGGACTTCTTGATCGCAGAGGCTTTGCTGCGCGAAGAGATGAGAGCACGGGGCGGCGATTCGGCGGCGCCCGTTTGAGTGACGGCGTGCTCCACATAGGAATCGGACACGATTTGAGTCGGCTCGTTTTGAGTAGAAGCATGTTCCGCATAGGTATCGGACATGATACGCACCGTCTCGTCAGCGGTCGTCCGCTCGTTCTCGGCGGAGTCTGCGTTGCGGCGGAATTCGGCGCCGAAGGCCATTCGGATGCGGATACGTTGACGCACGCGATCATCGATGCGATCTTGGGAGCGCTGTGCGAGGGCGACATCGGCACGCACTTTCCGGATCACGATCCACAGTGGAAGGATGCCGATAGCTTGCAACTGTTGGCGCGCGTCATGTGGTTGGCGAACGAGCGCGGCTACGCCATCGGCAACGTTGATGCCACCGTCATGCTCGAACGGCCCAAGCTGCGCCCATACATCCAAGCGATGCGCGAAAAGCTCGCTGCAGTGCTCGGCGTGCCGCCGGAGAGCGTCAGCGTCAAAGCTAAGACGGGCGAGGGCGTCGATGCCGTTGGCGAAGGGCGGGCCATTGCCGCGCAGGCAGTAGTGTTGTTGGTCCAGCGACGGTGAAGATGGCGAGCGACCCATCGCCCGTTCGCGCTGAGCGGCGCGCGCCCCTTTGCGCTTCGGTGCAAGGCGGTGTATAAATCGGCCTTTGTTTCGATCTTGGCGAAGACTTGCCACGGCCCAACATCATAACTTTGGGGGAAATTTCCGAATCGCATGAGACCGCAAGATGTCATTCGCCGTAAACGCGACCGCGGCGAGCTTTCGGAAGATGAAATCGCTTTCTTCGTGCGCGGCGTGACCACAGGCGAGTGGGCCGATTATCAAGCGGCAGCCCTTTTGATGGCGATCTTTTTAAACGGCATGAGCGAGCGTGAGCGGCTCGCGCTCACCGCGCAGATGCTCAGATCGGGACGGACGCTCGATTTCTCCCATATCTCGCAACCGAAGGTAGATAAACATTCGACGGGCGGCGTCGGCGATAAAACCTCGCTCGTGCTCGCGCCGTTGGCGGCGGCTTTGGGCTTGTGCGTGCCGATGATCTCAGGGCGCGGGTTGGGCCACACAGGCGGGACGCTCGATAAACTCGAAGCGATTCCCGGCTACCGCGTGCGCCTTTCGCTCGATGAATTCAGCGCCGTTCTCGAGCGCGTCGGCTTCGCCATGATCGGACAGACGGAGGAGATCGCGCCCGCCGACAGAAAACTCTATGCGTTGCGTGATGTGACGGCGACGGTTGAATCCATCCCGTTGATCGCCGCTTCGATCATGTCGAAGAAACTGGCCGAAGGGCTTGATGGTCTGGTGCTCGATGTGAAAGTAGGAAGCGGCGCTTTCATGAAACGGCGACGCGATGCGCGCGCCCTTGCACGCGCCTTGGTCGAAATCGGACGCGGCGCCGCAGTGCGCACGGTCGCGCTGCTGACCTATATGGACCAGCCCTTGGGACGAGCCGTCGGCAACGCGCTCGAAGTCGCGGAAGCGATCGAGACGTTGCGCGGGCGCGGCCCGCGGGATCTAACTCATCTTTGCGTCGAATTGACGGCGCATATGCTCGTCGTCGGCGGAACATGCGACGCGCTCGAGCGCGCGCGTCAGAACGCGCGCGCCGGTTTGCGAAGCGGCGCTGGTTTGGAGAAGCTTCGCCAATCGATTGAAGCCCAAGGTGGCAATCCATCGGTGGTTGATGATCCAAGCCTGCTGCCGCGTGCGCAGCGCGTCGCTGAACTTTCGAGCGATGAAGCGGGCTACGTCGCCGCGCTCGATGCCGAACGTGTGGGCGTTGCAAGCATGATCCTCGGTGCCGGTCGCGTGCGTGTGGAGGACGAGATCGACCCTTCAGTCGGGATCGTGCTCGCCAAGAAGATCGGCGACCCCGTGAAGCGCGGCGAGACGCTGGCGCGCATACACTACAACGACGAACGGCGTCTCGCAGAAGCGCGCGATCTGTTGCGTTCTGCCTACCGCTTCAGCGACGCGAGGCCGCGCCGAAAAGGGGTCATCGCCGAAGTCATCGCTTGAGGCCCCGCCGTTTGAAGAAATTGGTTCAGCGCGGCTCGCTTTGCGTCGTCGCTTGAAGAGGCCGATCCGGCGCGATTCGCCTTTATGTCATCTCGCGGCGTTTGCCGTCATTTGTCAGATAATCTCAGCGGAAAGGTTGAAAGATGAACAAGGTGCCCGTCGTTTACCGAGTGAAACTCTTTGCGCTGTTCGCTCTATTGCTGCTCGCTTCCGCGCACGCGCAAACGCAACGCCGGGTCTCAGGCGTTGCCGCCATCGACGCGCAGAGGGTGTTGTTCTACGGTTCAGGTGGCTTGCTGCGTCGCGTGGAAGATGGCAACGCGACCGATGTTGACCTTCCGGTCAAAGCGGACTGGACCGGCGCGGCGTTTGTCGATGGAAGCCGAGGGTTGCTCGTCGGAAACGGCGCAGACGGGACGCACATTCTCCTCACCGAAGACGGCGGGCGCACTTGGCGCGATGTGCGGCCCTCGGGCCTGAGCGATACGGCACGCCTGCATGCGGTCGCTTTCCCGACGGCGCGGCGTGCTTACGTCGTCGGTGAAACGACTGACGGGCGCGGCTTGTTGCTTCGCTCTGATGATGGCGGGAACGTTTGGCAGATCAAACAGACGGTAGCGGAGAAAGCTTTGCGCGGCGTATGGTTCGTTGATGCCGACGACGGTTGGGTGGTCGGCGACGGCGGGCAACTTCTGCGCACATCAGATGGTGGCGAGACGTGGAGACTTCAAGGCGCGCGCGATGACGCGACGAACCACCGGGCCGTCTTCGCGCTCGATGCGCAACGCGCATGGGCGGTCGGCGCGGCGGGCGACGTGCATCGCACTGCCGACGGCGGAGAGAGTTGGGAGCGCAGCACAGTAAACGGCGCACCTGATTTCGCTCTCGTGCGCTTTCTCGACGCTGAGCGCGGGGCGACCTTGGGCAGCGATGGAACGGTTTGGTTGACTTCGGACGGCGGCCGAAATTGGAGGCGCGCCAATGCGCCGTGGCCCGTGGTCGGTTTGGCGGTTGCCGACAACGGGGTGCGCATGTTCAGCGCCGATGGACAATCTTCGCCGTTGACGTGGACGGGGGCTGCTCCGCGTCAAACGCCGCAGAAGACGATTCACGAAGTGTTGAGGGAGAATCCGACGCCGCTTTCGACACGCCTCATCGGTCTGCTCGGAATCATCGTTCTACTCGGGATCTTACTGCTCCTCTCGAATGATCGGCGGGCGATCAAACCGCGCGTCATCTTTTGGGGCTTTGCGCTGCAGATCGTCTTCGCCCTGTTGATTTTGCGGACGCGGATCGGTTTTGCGATCTTCGATCGCATCGGCAAAGGGATCTCGAAACTGCTCGCCTTCTCCGATGAGGGCGCGCGATTCGTCTTCGGGCGTTTAGCCGACCCAACTTACATCGAGGCCATCGCGCGCAACATGCCGGACGCGGCCAATTTCATCAACCGTTACAGCATCGTCTTCGCTTTCAAGATACTGCCGACGATCATTTTCGTCGCTTCGCTATTCGCCATCCTCTACTACCTCGGGATCATGCAGCGCGTAGTCTACGCAATGGCCGTCGTCATGGCGCGCACCATGCGGACCAGCGGTGCCGAATCGCTCTCCACCGCCGCCAACGTCTTCATGGGCCAGACGGAAGCGCCATTGGTGGTCGCGCCATACGTCAAGAACATGACCATGTCGGAGCTGATGACCGTGATGACGAGCGGCATGGCCCACATCTCTGGTGGGGTGATGGCCGCGTACATCGGCTTAGGGATTGATCCCGTCTTTCTGCTGACGGCCAGCGTGATGACGGCGCCGGCGAGCATGATGGTGGCTAAAATCATGTACCCGGAGAAAGAGAAACCCGAAACGCTGGGCGTCGTTCGCATGGAGATGGAGCGCACCGATGTCAACGTCATCGATGCGGCAGCGCGCGGCGCGAGCGACGGCGTGCGGCTGGCGATCAACGTCGCCGCCATGCTCATCGCTTTCATCGCGCTGATCGCCCTGATCAACGCCGTGCTCGGATTGATCGGTTCTGTCACGGGCATAAACCAAGCGCTCGGACGGCCCTTTAACTTGGAGTTCATTTTGGGAGCGATCTTCGCGCCGCTCACGTTCCTGATGGGCGTGCCTTGGAAGGACGCGATGGCTGTCGGCAATCTGCTGGGAACAAAGTTGGTGCTGAACGAATTCGTCGCCTACCTGAAATTGTCTCCGTTGGGGGGCAACGTCCAAGGCATGCTTGAACCGCGTTCGATTCTGATCGCCACCTACGCTCTGTGTGGCTTCGCTAACTTCTCTTCGATCGGCATCCAAATCGGTGGCATCGGGAGCTTGGCGCCGAATCGCCGTTCGGACTTGGCAAGGCTGGGTTTTCGCGCGCTGATCGGCGGTTTCATCGCGACGTGTTTGACCGCTACGTTGGCTGGCATTTTGGTTTGAAATCGTTTCGGCGCTAGATTCGCCGAAAAGGAGGCTGCCGATGAGTGATTCGAGTGTTGGCACCAAAACGGTCGGGAGCTTGTTCGAAAGGGCCGAGCATGCGGTGCGAACCGTGCGTGCGCGAACGCAAGCGGAACCGCGCGTCGGTTTGGTGCTCGGAAGCGGTCTCGGCGGCTTTGCCGACGAGCTAGAGGATGCAACGATCCTGTCTTATGACGAGATTCCGGGCTTTGCCCGTTCGACTGTGGAGGGGCATGCCGGACGGCTCGTCCTCGGCGAAGTCGAAAGAGTGCCAGTGGCCGTCATGCAAGGGAGGTTCCACTACTACGAGGGTTATTCGTTCGAAGAGGTGACCTTCCCCATTCGCGTTCTCGCCCTTCTCGGCGTGCGCGCGCTCGTTTTGACGAACGCCGCAGGCGGCATCAACAACGCTTTTTCGCCGGGGTCGCTGATGGTCATCACCGATCACATCAACATGATGGGCGCTAATCCTCTGCGCGGGCCGAACGACGAACGTTTCGGCCCACGCTTCCCCGATATGACTGAGGTCTACGATCTGGAGTTTCAGCGCATCGCAACCGAAGAGGCGCGGGCGCTCGGCATCGAGCTCAGACATGGCGTTTATGCGGCCATGGCCGGACCGAGTTACGAGACGCCAGCGGAGATACGCATGTTGCGCATCCTCGGCGCTGATGCGGTCGGCATGAGCACCGTGCCCGAAGCGATCGTGGCGCGGCACATGGGCGTGCGCGTGCTCGGCATCTCGTGCATCACGAACATGGCCGCTGGCATCCTCAACCAACCGATCAATCACGAAGAGGTGATGGAGACGGGCGAGCGCGTGCGCGAACAGTTCACGCAGCTTCTGCGGCGCATCATTCCGCGCCTTGTGGCCTGATGCAAGCGGCGCATCGCTGTGACAAGGATTGGTTGATCGACCGAGGATGAAAGACGCGACGAGACGGCTCGGCGATAAAGTTCGTCAACTCGATCCCCACGATGCGCCCGCGATGTGCGGCTTCGACCCTCTAGCGGGAACGAGGATGAAGTTATGCGTACTGTGATTGGTATTTGCGGCGGCACAGGGTCGGGCAAAACCACCGTGGCGCGCGCCATCCTGCAAGCGGTCGGCACGACCGAAGTCGCCTTCTTGCAGCAGGATTCCTACTACCGCAACTTGGCCGATATGCCGCTCGATCTCCGTCACCGAGCGAACTTCGACCATCCGGACGCAATCGACAACGATCTTCTGCTCGAACACGTGCGCGCTCTGAAGAGCGGACGCGCGGTCGAATTGCCCGTTTATGACTTCAAGACGCACACGCGGGCGGCTACGACGGTGCGCGCTGAGCCGAGACCGATCATCATCGTCGAAGGCATCCTCGTCTTCGCCGATCCGCGCTTGTTGGCTGAAATGGACGTTAAGATCTTCGTTGATACGCCCGACGATATACGCTTCATCCGGCGTCTGCAACGGGACGTCGCCGAACGGGGACGCACCGTTGAATCGGTCATCGAACAGTACACAGCGACGGTGCGCCCGATGCACCTGCAATTCGTCGAGCCGTCCAAGCGTTACGCTGACATCATCATCCCCGAAGGGGGGCATAACCTCGTCGGCATAGATCTCATCAGCAGTCGCCTGCGCGAATTGCTCGCCCGCGGAAAAGAGGGGACATAGCGAAAAGACCCTGTGGATGCCGCGGCGCAGGTTGCGCAAGCGACGTTCACCGGAATCGGCTTCGGTCGGATGCGCTCTTTATGTGTGATGGAAGACCGCGCTTTGGGGCTTCGTCTCTCTCGTGCTCGGCGTGCCGAAAGCTGCGACCTCGAAGTCAAAGGGAGAGCGGTTGATCATTGTCCCGAGCGTCATCTCGCTCGAAACAACGAGGGACGGCGTTGAGGTCGTCGCCCGTGCGCTGCCGCGCGCAATCGCCTGAACATCAGCGCTCGAAAAAAGGGACGGCGTTGAGGTCGCCGCCCCTTCGTGCTGTTCTATTCAACGGCGTCGCCGCCGACTTCGATCAAGGCAGCGTGGCTCTTCTGGTGCCGCCGAAACTGCCTCCGTCGTAGGTTCCGCTGGTGCGCAATAACACCGTGCCCGTCAAGCCAGATGAACCAGGGAAGGTGACGGTGCGCGTGACGGACTGACCAGGCGCCAGGTTGCCGTACGTTTGCGGCAACGGCACGCCGTTGATGCTAGCCAATCTGGCCGTATTCAAGGTGACGTTGTTGGCCGTTACGTTGCCGGCGTTGGTGATGGTGATCTGCGCGACGACGTTGCCGCTTCCGTCACGCGAAAGGGCCGATTTCGTCTCCAATCTGACGCCGCCACAAGCGGGCGCGCATACGAACTCCTCTGTGGTGATCTCGATGCTCCAGCCGCCTGCGATGTTGCCAGAATCGAGGCCGGCATCATCGACCACGTATAGGCTCCACGTCCCATTCGGATTATCGCCGCCGAAGACGGAGGCGAACGTCGCCGTGCCTGCCGTCGCTGGGCTTTCATAGGGCGGTCCCGGTGCAGGAGTGGGGAACGTATCGCCGGTGCCGTAGTTGGTCGGTTTGTAACTGGTCGTCGTGTTGATCGGGATCGGCCCGCTGTCGGGGACGAGCGAACCGGCTCCGTCATTGAGGATGATAGTCGAGTTCACTGCGTCCGGCGATCCGCCGGCGTCGGACAGAATGATCATCTTGCGTCCGGTCGGGCTGACCAAGAGCACGTCGACGTCATCGGGGAAAGTGTGATTGAAGTTGAAGAGGGTGACGCTGATGGTCCGCACGCGGCCCGTAAGTCCCGCCACGTTGATTGATGACGGATAGGGGGAAGCCGCTCCAGAGTCCGGAATGACGATGGTGGTCGTGTTGGAGAAGGTGACGGGCGGATTGGGTTGCAAAGCGCCAAGCGTAACGCTGAAGGTCACCGTGCCCAAGTTGGTCGAGCCATCTTGTAGTTGTAAAGTCAGGGTTATTTGGTTGCCGCAGTCGCCCGCTGCAGTGAAGGTGAAGTCGCGCGCTGCCGAGCCGCCCGGCGCAATCGTCCCGTAATTTTGCGGATCGCTCGGCGCGATCACGTTGGGCGAAGGCAGCAAGGTCGCCACTAGGTTTGAAGTCGAAGCCGTGCCGACGTTACGCAACGCGAGATTGAGCGTCACGCGCTCGCCCGGATCGACCGCGCCATTGGTCGGAGGACAACTCTCGTTGATGAGCGTCGCGCCACCAGCGGCGAGCACCGGCACTCCCGTGAAGCATTCGTTGAGCGTCGTCGTCGCTCCATCGCTGATGGTCACCGTGCGCGTGATGCTTGAGGGCGTGTAGCCAGCAGGCGGCGTGATGACCACAGTGTGTGTGCCGGGTGCGAGCTGCGCCTCGAATGCGCCGTTGGCGAGGGTTGTTCCGTACAGACTGCCATCAATCGTCACCGCTGCTCCTTGCACCAGTTGCCCTGAGTTACATTCGGTGATGAGGAGGCGGAGCCTCCCTTTGCTCGGCGGCGTGCAACTTGGGAAACGAAAACTGCCGACGCGCGTTCGCCATCCGGCACTGCTCGTGCTTGCGTAATACTCTTGCGTGTACCAGAAAGTGCAATCGTCTACTGGATCGACGTTCATCGAACTGTAATCGCCCCAACGACCGGAGGTGCTCGTTTGTACGCCGCCGCCGTTGATCAGACTCGCCTCCGGTTGGAGCGCGTTCGGCGGATCGCCTGCCAGTCGGCCAGTAACGCGAATCGAGGGGAAGATGAAGGTCGAGGGATCGTTTGAATTGCCGCGATTCGACACGCTGTAGCCGAGCGCGAGGTTGCCGTCGTTGTCAAGCGAGACACTGCTCATCCAGCGGTTGGCGGCTGTGGTCGCCGTTGGGTCGATGCCATCCGGAACAAACGTGCCTTGATTGAGGACGGCGAAACCGCTTCCCGTGTTGCGCAGTTCGTAGTAACGCGGGGCCGCTTGGTGCGTCGCCACGGTGGTCCCAGTGCCGACGTTGACCGTGTGGCTGACGACCAGCGCTTCGATCGGGGCTGACGGCGTGCCGAAATTGCGGTATTGCAAGCGATGCATCAAGCGGTCGCCGATGCTGTCCAGATAGTTTGTCGTGGCAGCCGGCGGCGGTTGCTCGATGTCGTTTCTGCCCGACGGATTAAGCGGATTGAAAGCGGCGACCGCGATGGGGCTATCCGGTCTTTCGGTGAAGGTGGAAGCAGAAGGGTTGTTGAAATCAACGCGAAAATCGAACAACCGTAAAGCATCGCCTTGCGGGTCGCCGTATTCATTAGCCGTAAAATAGGCGAACGTGTTCGGTCTTCCTGGCGGAGGCGGCGCTGTCGCGTTGTCGAGCGTCGAGGGGAGCACTCCGCTGATGACTTGCCCGGGGAAGAGCGCAGCCGAACTGAAATAGATGTATGTGGCCGTTGGATCGCCGGCCAACATTTTGCGTCGGTCGAAGGCGTAGAAGCCGGCGCCAACAAAGGTCGTCGGCGGCGGGTTGGTTCTGAACTCATTGGTGGTCATGTAGTAGGCATCTGGCCAGACGCCGAATTTCGGATAATCATTCAGCACGTTCTGGCTGACGAGGAACTGGTAAGCGTAGTAAGCTCCAGTGGCGTCGCCCGTCTGCGAAACCGCGATGCACTGATAGAATGGACCGCTCGTGCCGTTGGGCAACGCAAACTGCGTGATCACCCAACGGTCGGCCAGCGCGTCGTAATTGACGGTTGGGTCGCCGCTGTCGGTGCTGCCGCATGCCGATCCGGGCCTGAAGAGACTGCTCAGTTTGCGCGCCGGCGTCAGAGGCGTGCCCGTTTTATCGAAGACGCGCCACAGAAGATTGACGGCCTGAACGTACTGCGTCGGGCCGACGTCGCCGATGGTATCGGGCGGCAGTACGCGAAAGCCGAAGACGGCGTTGTTGTCGTCGCTGCTCAGACCCTCGAAATTCGCGCCCGCTGGTGTCGGCGCTTCGATGGTCATGGCGCGCAACGTCGTTTCCGGTTCGATGAGCGCACCGTCCTTTTCACCCATATCGAGAACGGAGCGGCTTATCTGCTGATTGGGGATGACGCGGATAGGACGTTCGGTCCCACCGGCGTTGACCTGTCCCGTGTCTTTCTCGGTCTGGTCGGGCGGGAGATCACGCACCGGAGGTGTGACGTAGAAGTCTTCTGCTTGGCGAACGATGGGGCTGAGAGGTTGATTCTCTGCCGTTTGCGCTCGAGCGATCGGACGCGGCAAACTCGAGTAGGTCAGCGCTCCGATGGCAAGCAAGACGACGACAAAGGCAATCGCGCGAAACCTTTTTCTCATGTGGGCCTCCTTCCGAAGAGATCGAAGAATCGCGCGCGAGGTGAAACGAGACCTCGCGCCGTTGTTGTTGAAGTTGAGACGACGTCGGCTGTGTGATGCGATCCGCACGCCGCCGCATGTGGGCCAGCGACGTTGAGCGATTGAATCGCGGGCGTCAGACGCGTTCAACCGGCATGAAGGCTCACCGACCAAGGAACTCGCGGCGAGGCAAGCGGCGACCGGCAAACCGCTCTCCACCATTCGTTGAAGAGAGCTTCGTGCGAGAGGGAAAACGCCGCTCGCTAGCTCACGCCGAACACTAATCACCATTGCCGTGTTGAATCGAAGACTCGATCAAACACGACGCATCCCTCAATGGACTGATTGATGCCGACCGTGCAACAAGCTTCCAACCGGTGAGGTTAAAAGCTTAGGCGCACAGTCGATTCCGAATGGCGGTAATTATGTCGCAGTTTACGAAGTTGTCAAGGAAAATTTTTCGCTCTATGATCGCAGCACGAGCGCTCGCAAGTGGACCAGCTACTCGCGATTTGAGCTCTGTTTTTCAGACGCGATCAAAACGAGTAGGCGACTCGCTTCGTGCGCCTCGCTTGCGAGCGCAAGCCGAGTGCAGCTTGACTTGAGGTGGATATGGAAGAGAAGGTGCAACGCTTGATCGACCGCGCGCGTGCTGCCCGCGAGATGGCCGTCGCCCCATACTCCGGTTTTCGCGTCGGCGCTTCCATCGAGGCTGAAGACGGAAGCGTCTTCACCGGTTGCAACGTTGAAAATGCGACCTATGGTTTGACCGTGTGTGCCGAACGGGTGGCGATCTGGAAAGCGCTCTCGGAAGGCGCACGCGCTTTCCGTCGCCTCGCTGTGGTCGCCGACACGGAAGAGTTAACTCCGCCGTGTGGTCCTTGTCGGCAGCTCATCTGGGAGTTCTGCGGCGAGATCGAGATCACCATGGCTAACCTCAATGGAAAAACCGAAACGATGCGGACGAGCGACCTGCTTCCGCGCGCTTTCGACCGCCGATTTCTCCAGACCTGATCTTTCTGTTGGTGCTAACTATGCCAACTGACTTCTTTCGGTCGGCAAGCAACCGTCATTCAGCTTCAGGCGCGAAAGGCCAACCATGTTGATTTACTTCGAGAGATGGGAGTTCATGCGCTGCGTCCGCAAGAAGATCTCGCTCGCGAGATCTCGCCACGCGATGTTGATAAGAGTTGTGGCGATCTGCTCTGTGTTGGCGCTGTTCATCTTTGCGCCGCAAGCGTTTGCGCGCCAGCGCGTTGATCTCGTCATCAGCGGCGGCATCATCGTGCCTATGGACGCGGGCTTTTCGGTGATCGAGAACGGAGCCATCGCCATTCGACGCGGTCGCATCGTCGCCGTCGGACGGCGCGATGAGATCGCGCGCCTTTACGTTGCGTCGCGCACCATTGACGCGCGCGGGCGAGCCGTCATTCCAGGCCTCATCAACACGCACACACACGTGCCGATGACGCTTTTTCGCGGCATCGCCGACGACCTCGAATTGAACGAATGGCTGACCAAGTTCATCTTCCCGGCCGAGGCGAAAAACGTCGACGCGAGCTTTGTGCGCGCTGGCACGAGGCTCGGATTGGCCGAGATGATCCGTGGCGGAACGACCACCTATTGTGACATGTACTACTTCGAGGACGCGATCGCTGAAGAGACGGCCAAAGCCGGCGTGCGCGCCGTGCTCGGTGAGACGGTGATCGACTTTCCCGCTCCAGACAACAAGACCTTCGCCGCTGCGCTGATTTATGCCGAAAGGTTTGTTCAGCGTTGGCGCGGGCATCGGCTCATCTTTCCAGCGATTGCGCCACACGCTCCGTACACCGTTTCCGAGGAGCATCTCAGAGAAGTGCGCGCGCTGGCCGATAGGTTGAACGTTCCGGTGATCATTCACGTGGCCGAAACGCGCAAGGAGGTCGCCGACATCATGCAGCAGAAGGGGGCGACGCCAGTGCAGTATCTGGCGCGCATCGGGTTCTTGAACGGACGCACGACGGCGGCTCACCTCGTTCATGTCAACGACGACGACATCGCGCTGCTGAAAGAGTTCGGTGTGGGCATCGCCCACAATCCGCAGTCGAACATGAAGCTCGCTTCCGGCATCGCCCCCGTGCCGAAGATGCTTGCCGCCGGATTAGCCGTGGGGCTTGGAACAGACGGCGCGGCATCCAACAACGACCTGAACCTTTGGGAGGAGATGGACACGGCGGCCAAGCTGCACAAGGTCGCGACATTCGACCCGCGCGCGGTCTCGGCGCGGCAAGCGTTGTGGATGGCGACCGTCGGCGGGGCGCGTGCTCTTCATCTGGAGAGCGAAATAGGCTCGCTCGAAATCGGCAAGCGCGCCGACATCGTCATCGTTGATCTCGATAGCCTACATCAAACGCCGCGCTACGACATCTACTCGCATCTCGTCTACGCGACCAAAGCTTCGGACGTGCGCACGGTGATCGTTGACGGGCGCGTGCTCATGCGCGACCGCCGACTGTTGACGTTGAATGAGGCAGCCGTCCGGCGCGAAGCTCGTCTGTGGCAGCGGAGGGTCGCGCAGAGCTTGCGCATCCCGGCTCAAAGCGCGCCGCAATAGGTTTCCCCCGAACGCTTCGCGCGCGAGGCGAGAACGCCCCTCGAACTCTGATCTGCGGGGCGGGATCGCGGCGGGCGCGGTTGATTCCGGACGTTTTATCGTGCCATAATAGCCACACCAGCAATGAACGTACTCTTGAAGCGAGCTTGATTAGGCTCGCTTTTCCACTTTTACGGAGTTTGACCCATGACGAAAGGCTCGTTCCCCCGCCGCGCGTGGCGATTGGCGATCGTCCTGTTGATTGCGACCTTTTGGCACGTCGCGTTGGCTCAGGATCTCACAGAAAACCCGGCGCAGCGCATCGCACGTGCGCGTGCGTTGGCTGCCATCGGCGAGCTTCAAACTGCTGCCGCCGAACTCGAAAGCGTGCGCGCCGGCGCACCGGATGAAGTTGCGCGCGATGTGGCGCGCATCATGTTGATGAACGTCTGTGTGGAACGCGGCGACTATGCGCGCGCGCAAGTCCTTCTCGATGAGGCGTTCAATTTACGCGCTTCGCGCGGCGAAAAGACCAAGCAGTTCTATTTCACTCTCGCCGGGCAGTTGCTCAACAGCGCGCGGGCGCGCGTCGAGCGCTTTCGACAGTTCGGCCTCAACTTCGCCGCCAGCGATCTGCCGCCCGAAGCGCATCGTGATCTGGACCAGTTGAGGCGCCTTCTCGAACACGTCATCGAACAGGCGCAACGTCTTCATGCCGAAGGGACAAAAGACGCAATGGCGCTCGTTGAAGATGTCGTCGGCGTGCGCTTGACTCTGGCGCGCAATGCGGAAGAACGCGCCGCTTGGCAGCAGCGACTCGCGGAAGTAAGACAGTGGCTCGTCGTCGCTGACCCACGCATCGCCAGCCTTGATCCGACCATTCCTAGCTTCGACGTCAGGCGTGAGGTCGCCGCTTCCTTCGCTCCGACCATGGCCAAGAGCGAAACGGCAAGCGTCCCCGTTGCGCGCGCCGAGGGAGCGCCTTCAACCGTGGTCCCGGAAAGAACAGGCGCTGAGAATAGGTCGCAAGATGCGAGCGAGAGGCCGGATGTGACTACTCCGCAAGCGAACAAGAGCGCGCCGAGCACGATCGAAGTGGGTGGCTCCTTGATCGAACGCGCCACGCAGAAGCCAGCGCCTATCTATCCGCCCGCTGCAAAGACGGCGCGCATCACCGGCACGGTGACGGTTTACGTATTGGTCAATGAGCGCGGCGAAGTGGAAGCGATCGTTCGTTCCGTTGGTCCAGCGATGTTAAGACAGGCCGCTGAGGAGGCTGTGCGTCGATGGCGCTTCCGCCCGGCGGAAGTCAACGGGCAGCGCACGCGCATGAGCGGGTTCGTCAATTTCAATTTCTCGCTCTAGCCGTTTGTGGAGTCTTCATGCTCGGCACGACGGCAGCGATGAGCGGATCGCTTACCTTTTAACTTCTCGCTCCGAAGCCTTTCCGAAAGGCGCGAGGTTTCGCCATCATCTGTTCGGTGATTTCGATTCGAGCGGGAGGAAGATATGAAGCCCAAGAAATGGCAAAGAACGCTCGGCAGAATCTGCTTGAGCTTGGCTTTAATCGGCACGCTTCTTTCCGAACATTCTGCGCAGGAATCGGAAGATAAACTGGTCTACGCCGATTTCGAGACGGCGAAAGAGAATCGTCCAATCAGCAACCGGGGCGGCGCCGTTCGCTTGTTCTCTTATCAAGATAACTCGCTAAGGCCGAGCCGTTTCCGTGGCATCGGCGACTCCAACATCCCGGAGTTGGTCCGTCCGAGCAAGGATAGCCCGAACAAGGCCATCGCTTTCGAATACGAATTGCAGGTGCCGAATCAATACGCCGGAGTGGGCGTCGAGATCGTCGCTCAGGAAGAGAGAGAGGGCAGAGTGCCGCCTTTGGACGTCAGCCGCTACAAGTATCTTGCATTGCAGCTCTATGCGACGGGGACGCAGTCAATCAAAGTTGAGCTGATCTCGCGCGGACACGGCATCACCACAAACGCCTATCCGCAAGCCAGCTTCAGGGTACAGCCGGGATTCAACATCTATCGTGTGCCCTTGAAGTCGCTGGCGCAGCCAGCGTGGACCGAAGAGAAGGTCTCAACCAAGGCCGTGTTGCAGAAATTGACGTCTATCAACCTCGTCGTCGCCTGCGAAAACTGCACGCCGAGCAGAGGGATGGTGGTCGTCGATAACATCGCGTTTCAAAACTAGGCGCGGCGCACGCGGGTCCCACGATGTGCCTCCGCTAGAGCGGTGAGAGAAGATGCGTTCTTTCGAGCGAGAAGGGCGCGTCACGGAACGCTTCGTCGAAGTTTCGATCCCGCGTTGTCGGAACGGGCGCATTAGCGGGGTCTCTTGGTGCGAGTAAGTTGCACCAGCGTCTTTTGTGTAGAGCGCTCCGGCGCGCAGCACCCGCCCTTGGGCGCACGCAACTGGCGCGCCGCCCGCCGCGTTAGATAAAAGAGCGCGAACAAGACGACGACGACGACGAGCGCGTTCTGCCAATCCATTGTTGCACTCCCGGTCGAGCCTACGGCTCCGGTCAACCGAAAACCGATCCCCGAAAACAGCTTCGATCAGTTGAAGCCGAGCAGTCGTCCGCCTTGGTAGGTCACCAAAGAGGCGATGTAGGCCACCAAAGTCATGTAGAGCACCATGAAGATGGGCCAGCGCCACGAATTGGTCTCACGGCGGACGATCGCCACGGTCGACATGCATTGGCACGCGAGCACAAAGAAGACCATCATGGAAACAGCGACCAGCGGCGTCCATGCTGGGCGCCCATCGGAGCGGGTCGCGTTGCGGATCGCTTCGATCAACGACGGCGAAGAAGCGTCAGCTTCCGTCCCAACATTGTAAACGATGCTCAACGTCGAGACCAACGTCTCGCGCGCCGCAAAGGACGAGATCAAGCCGATGCCCATTTGCCAATCGAAGCCGAGCGGTGCGATCACGGGTTCGATTAAGTGGCCCAACCGACCGGCGAGACTCTGTTTGAGTTGTTCGCTTGCCAGCATCCTTTCGCGCATCGCCGCGTCTGCGGAAGCGATGTTCGCCGTCCTCATGAATCCTTCCCGATCCAAGCGCGGGAAATTGGCCAGCGCCCAAAGGATGATGGAGATGGCGAGGATAACCGTGCCGGCACGACGGATGAAGAGCCAAGCGCGCGACCAGATGGTTTGCAGCACTGTCAGCGGATTGGGCCAGCGATAGGGCGGTAGCTCCATGATCAGCGGCGGCGTCGGGCCGCGCAAAATGGTTCGCTTGAAGATCGAGGCGGCGCAGATGGCGACCATGATTCCGAGCAGGTACATCGCCATAATGAGCAGCGCGCCGACCGAAAGGAAACCGAAGACCGTGCGATCGCTGAAGAAGGCGGCGATCATCAACGTGTAAACGGGAAGGCGCGCCGAACAGCTCATAAAAGGCGCGATCAGAATGGTCGTCAGCCGATCCTTTGGATTCTCGATCGTTCGCGTCGCCATGATGCCCGGAATGGCACAAGCGAACGAGCTGAGCAGCGGAACGAACGCTTTGCCGTGCAACCCGACGCCGCGCATCAAGCGATCCATGATGAAGGCCGCGCGCGACATATAGCCGCTATCTTCGAGCAGCGTGATGAAAAGGAAAAGAAGCGTGATTTGCGGTAAAAAGACGAGCACGCCGCCCACTCCGGCGATGATGCCATCGGCTAAAAGATCCGTGAAGAGACCGGGCGGAAGCCACTCGTGCGTCTTTTGCGCGAGCGTGCCGAAGGCTCCGTCGATCAGATCCATCGGGACTTGCGCCCAAGCGAAGATGGTCTGAAAGACGAAAACCATGATGGCCAATAGGATGAAAGGCCCGAAGAAGCGGTGCGTGACGATGCGGTCAATGGCGGTCGTCGCATCGCGCGTTGTCGCGGCGACGCGCTCGACTTCGGCCACCACGCGCTCAATGAACGCATAACGCGCCAGCATCGGCGCTTGCCACCAGTTCGGATCGCGCTCTTGTAGCCGACGACGCGCTGCTTCCACCCTTTCGCGATGAGTCGCATCATGCGTCAGTTCTTCGCCGAACAGCGCTTCCAGCGCTGCGCGATGTGCGTGCGGCGTCGCGTCTTCGCGCAACGCTTCGAGTTCGCGCTCGACATCGGGCGGAAGCTTCCATCTCGGAGCAGTGCCCGAAAATTCTTGCGCGGCGCGTACGACGCAGTGGGCCAGTTCATCCAAGCCCCGTCGTTGCGGCGCGACCACCGGCACCACCGGCGCGCCGAGGAGCTGCGCAAGGCGCGCGGCATCTATCTCTACGCCGCGGCGCTCAGCCATGTCCATCATGGTGAGCGCGATGACCACCGGACGCCCGAACTCCAGCAGTTGCGTCACCAGATAGAGGTTGCGCGCCAGATTGGTCGCATCCACCACGGCGATGATCACGTCGGGCGGGGCGAGTCCGGAGACTTGGCCGGTCAATACGTCGCGCGCGATCTTTTCGTCTATGGACGAGGCTTCGAGGCTGTAGAGTCCAGGAAGGTCGATCAGACGCGCCGCCGGAAGATCGTCCGAAAGATGCCAGATCCCTTCTTTGCGTTCCACCGTCACGCCGGGATAGTTCGCTACCTTTTGCTTGAGGCCGGTCAGCGCATTGAACAGACTGGTCTTCCCCGCGTTCGGATTGCCCGCAATGGCGATCACAAGCGGGCGCGCTTGCCGCGCGCGTTGGGTGCCCTTGGCTTTTTCCGGCGATTCGAGTACGGTGCTCATTCGCAAAGGGGATCAAACGGCTCGCGGCGCGCTTTACGTTTCGAGCGCACAGGCGATGACACGCGCATCGGCGCGCCGCACGGCCAAGTGACAGCTACGAACGCGAATCTCTAATGGATCGCCTAACGGCGCTTGACGAACGACCGTCACGGGCGCGCCCGGAACCAATCCCATCTCCATCATGCGGCGGGGGACGGCGCTTGCGCCGCCGATGGCGACAATACGTGCCGAGCTGCCGATGGGCAGTTCGGCCAGCGACAGCGAGTCGTTCGAATCGTTTTTGGTTTTCGGTCGTTTCATGCAGCAGGAAGAGTATAGAACGATTTGAAAACCGATTTCAATTTCAGCGCAGCGACGGAACACCACTCTCTCCTTTCCGAGACGGCGGCGGCAAACGAATTCCTCTCCCGAAAGCATGGGGTCAGCTCGCCCGCTCGCCCGTTTCCCGGGCGAAACGCGCGACGCACGAAACGAGCTCCATCTGCCGCTTGCAAAGCCTTCGGCCAAGGCTTGCGCGAATACGATCGCCTATACAGCGGCCCGAAAAAGGATGATCGCAAAAATCCGACGCCGCGCATAAAACTCATGAGGGTTATTCGTCAAAGCGACCATCTCCTTTCTGGCTATGCTGACGACGATAAGCGCATGGATCTCGTGATCGGTTGGCGTCGAAGCGACCGTTTCCCGCGCGTCTTCTGTACGCGCCACCCATCTTGGCCTTCGGCGGAGCGTTTCCAATCGCAGTCGGCAAAAGCGAACGGCGCAGCCTTCGCGCTGCAACGGCTTTGTGCGATCGTTGGCGAGTTTCGCCGCTCTTTGCCCACCTCGATTGCTATCCGTTTGCGATGACGCGGTGCGATCGTTTGCAAAAGCATCGGCGAAAGAGGCGACCCGCGTTGGTGTCGCCTCTTCGTTCGTAGGTATTTCAGCCTCGGCTTGGTGCCGCTTTCGTTTGTCGCTTAGTACGCGCTCGTTGCGCCAAAGGCGTCTTCAGAATTCGTTTCGCGCGGGCACCTACACGGGTTGCGGCGCGGAACGCAGCGAAAGGGTTGCGCCAAAGGCGTCTTCAGCAGAATTCGTTTCGCGCCCGTTGCGAGCGCGTGCCGCCTCGATCTTCGGATCGCAGACGTCACGCTGCGGCACCAGCCGATTCTTCATGGGTGATCCTTGTGCCGAGCAGCGCGAGGAACTGGCGCAACCATTCGACGTGCGCCGTCCAAGCTGGGCCGGTGACGAGATTGTCGTCTGTGATGGCTTCGGTGAAGCCTATCTGTTTGTACTCACCGCCGGCGGCAACGACTTCCGGTCCAACTGCGGGATAAGCGGAGATCTTCCGTCCTTGGACGACGCCTGCGGCTGTAAGCACCTGCGCGCCGTGGCAGATGGCCGCGATCGGTTTACGCGCTTGCGCAAAGTGGCGCACGATGTCAAGCAGGCGTTGGTTCAAGCGGATGTACTCCGGCGCGCGTCCGCCGGGGATGACGAGCGCATCGTAGTTTTGCGGATCTATGTCGGCGAAGGTCGCGTTGAGCGCGAAGTCATGCCCGCGCTTTTCCGAGTAGGTCTGATCGCCTTCGAAGTCGTGAATCGCCGTTCTCACCTTGTCGCCCGCCTTCTTGTCAGGGCAGACAGCATGAACCTCGTGACCAGCGATCTGGAGCGCTTGAAACGGAACCATCACCTCGTAATCCTCGACGAAATCGCCGACGAGCATTAAGATCTTTTTCGGCATGGTTTGTACCTCCTAGCGACTGGATTTGACTCACTCATCATAACACCATCGCCAAACGTGACGAACTGGACAGATGCTCGTCGTGAAGGGCCGAAGCGAACGCGCGAAAAAAGGCTTGCGAGAGAATCGCGGATTCGTCTTTTTTGGGCGGACTCAAGGCCGTGAAGCATCATCAACTGACCGTGTGGTCAACTGATGTCGCATTTCGCAGTTTATCGCGCTCATAGGTGACGTGAAGCATCATTGATCGTGCGGTCAACCCTCGGCCATGGTGAGCAGCAACGCATCTGCCGCGACGCGGCGGTTGATGTTGACATCAAGGCGGCGGCGCACCTCTTCGACCTCCTTGATCCACCGCGTTGCGCGAGGGGCAGATATTTGTTGCGCGAGTTGGACCAAACGCGCCTGCAAGTCGCGGTTGACAATGCGCGCTTCAGTCGTACAGAGCAGCAGCCAAAGATCGCGCGCAAGCAGCGCGGGAGCCAGTCGAGCGTTGGTTCGAACTCCTCTTTGCGCGTGGCGTCGCTGAGTTCTTCGGCGAGGCGAAGCAGGCGCGCGCGATCACGCGCCGCTGCCGCTTCGATGATGGCGAGCGCGCGCTGCGCGTGCGCCCGTTCGCGTTCCCAATCGAGGCGCATAGCGCGGCCCCAACTGCCGCGCGCGATCTCTGCGATGGTGCGCGCTTCATGCATACCAACGCCCTTTTCGTCGGCTATGGCGGCAGCCAGTTCTTCTGTCGGAATGGGAGCGAAACGTACCTGCTGGCAGCGCGAAACCACGGTCGGCAGCAACGCTGCCGGTCGGTCAGTGATGAGCGCGATGTGCGTTGTCGTCGGCATCTCTTCCAGCGTTTTCAGCAGCGCGCCTGCGGCCGTGTCATTGAGCTTGTCCGCTTCATCGATAATGAAGAAGCGGACGAGCCCTTCGTACGGCGCGGAGTTAGCCTCGCGCGCCAGTTCGCGCGCTTGTTCGGCGACGATGTGGCGGCCCGCGGGCTGGATCAGGCCGACATCCGGGTGAGCGCTCCAGACGATCTGCTTGTCAACTTTCTCCTCGGTCGGCCAACGCATGATGCGTTCGCAGGCAGAGCATTCGTTGCATGCCTCGCCTGAAGGAGTACGCGCGCGGCAGTTGAGCGCGGCGGCGAGTTCGACGGCGAAAGCCTTTTTCCCGACGCCTTCTTCGCCGATGAAGATGAGCGCGTTTGCCACGCGCCCCTTGGTCAGCATACGGCGAAAGAGGTCTTTGACTTCGCGATTGCCTTTCAGTCGGTCGAACATTGGAGGGCGCGCCTCACCACCCCTTCACCTTTCGCAAGGGCGAAAGAGTCTCACTATCTCTTGATCTTTCGCAAGCGCGCGGCTGGAAGTTACGCGCGCAAGAGATTGCAAAACGGGCCGTTCTCTTGCCGCTCTCGCTTCATCCTATCGTTCGCGAGCGCGCTTCCACAAAGGGCAAGACGATCTCCATGATGCGGGCATGCGTCTCTTCCACCGAAGAGCTGGCATCAACGAGCCGCACGCGGTCCGGTTCGTTGGCGGCGATACGTTTGTATGCGTCGCGCACGCGCGCGTGAAACTCCATCTCCTCGCGCTCCAGGCGATCATCTTCGCGCTTCTCGCGTCTACAGCGCAAGCGCGCGTGCGCCATCGCCACCGGCACGTCGAGGATCAACGTCAGGTGCGGATTGAGACCATCGGTGCCGATGCGGACGACGTCGGCGACTAATTCAGGGGGAAAGAGTCGCCCAGCCCCTTGGTAAGCGACTGTGGAATCGGCGTAACGGTCCGACAGGACGATGTGACCGGTGGCGAGCGCCGGACGGACGAGCGTGCGCACGTGTTGCGCGCGGTCCGCGGCGTAAAGAAGGAGTTCGGCGAGCGGATCAACCTGTTCGTCGGCGTTGAGCAAAAGTTCTCGGAGCTTTGCGCCGAGCGGCGTGCCCCCGGGTTCGCGCGTCGTCACGAGGTTGTAGCCACGAAGCCGAAGATCGCTTGCGAGCAGGCGTAGTTGTGTGGATTTTCCGCTCCCGTCTATGCCTTCGAAAGTGATGAAGATCCCTTGATCCATCTGTTTTGCGCCGCTCATTCGTCGCCCGATTCCGGCGGCGAAGACGACGATGTGTGTTGGCTGCTCGTTTGCTGGGAAGTTTGCGGTTGGCGCTGTTCGCTCGGCCCGCGGCGCGCATGGACGATGTTTGAAATAGCGTGTTTGAAGACGAGGTGTTCCTGCGCGCCCGATTCGACGAGCACCGAGAATTTGTCGAAGCTCTTGATGCGCCCGGTCAGCTTCGCGCCGTTCATCAGGTGAACCGTCACAGTATCCTTCTCGCGGCGCGCCGTGTTGAGAAACGCATCTTGAACGTTTTGCGGTGCAGGTTTGTTGTCCACTCTTGTCTCCACGCACAAACTATGCAACAAAGAGCTTGTGCTTTACATTACAACAGCCCGCCCATCATGACAAGTAGGCGGTCCATGGCTACGGGCACCGCCGTCTTCAAGGCACCGGAGAGTCACGCCGGGAAGCATGAGCGGCCAAGCGTCGCCTGCAGAATGCCGCCCTCTTCAAAGCGCCGGAGATATCCCACTTTTGCGCCTCGACGCAGGCGAATCAAGCTGATGAAAGGAGTCTGAAGAGTCGCGCTGCCAGAAGCTCCTGCACGCGTGGATCGTCGCCGAAGCCGCGGATCCACTCGACACCCGGTTCACGTCGAAACCACGTCCACTGACGCTTAGCGTAGTGGCGCACGTCGAGTTTGGTCTGCGCGATGGCGCTCTCCAAGGTACGCTCGCCGCGCAAGTATTCAACGGCGCGGCGGTAGCCGTGCGCGCCGAGCGCGCTGGAAGTGGGCGGCACGCCCCGCGCGAGCAGTCTTCGGACCTCTTCGACCAACCCGGCGCGGAAGTGCTCCTCCGTGCGCCGGTCGATGCGTTCGTAGAGTTCGGCCCGCGGCGGATCGAGCGCGAAAATGCGTATGCGGCGAGCAAAAGGCGGCGGCGGCTGCCTTTCTCGTTGTTGCTCGGAGAAGCGACGACCGGTTTGGAAGATGACCTCGAGCGCGCGCGTGATGCGTGGCCAATCTCTCTGGCTGAGTCTAGCCGCTGCTTCTGGGTCGAGACGTCGGAGCATGCGATGCAGGTGTTCGGCTCCGCGGCGCTCTTTGATCTGCAGCAAGCGGCTTCTCAGCCGTTCATCGGTCGGCGGGCTTTCGAAGAACGGTTCGCGCAGCGCGCGCAGGTAGAAGCCTGTGCCCCCGACGAGAAAGGCCGTGCGCCCGCGCGCTTCGATCTCAATGATCTTCCCGCTCGCCGCGTGCGCCCAATCGGCAGCCGTAAAACGGACATCGGGCGGGACGAAATCGAGCAGGTGATGCGGCACGCCGCGCCGTTCGGCGGGCGGGACTTTGGCCGTCGCGACCTCGATGTCGCGGTAGACCTGCACAGAGTCGCAGTTGATGATCTCACCGTTGAACCGGAGCGCCATCTCGATGCCGAGCGCGCTTTTGCCCGAAGCCGTCGGTCCAACGATGGCGATGATCGGACGTCGCTCTGCGTTCAGTTCTTCGGAGAAAGCCGTCATCTCGCGTCGTTCGAAGTCGGCAAAAGAAAGGCTTCGCTCTTGGTGAAAAACCACGTCGCGCTGCCGAAGAGGGGAAGCGGCAGCGAAAACCTACGATGGGCTCTCCCGTGTCGCGTTTGCGAGAGCGGAAACGCTGCACGCTTCGCGAAGCAGAGAAGCAGCATGCTGCTCGAACTTTTCATGAATCCGTTCATCGAGCGCAGTCGTTCCGAAAAGCAAGCTGGCAACCGCCCAGAACTTGCTCCGCCGCCCCTTCAGTAGTCTAGGACGTAACGTAGCGCGAGGGCGAGCCCGATCAGGCAAAGCAAGATGAGCGCGCCTACGATTTGACGACGCGAAAAGATCACCGGGGAATTGTAGAGCATAGATTTGCGCGAGACCAACGAGACGGTGAGTGGAAACGGTTCGATTTGACTTTGGATTCGGCAGCGTTCGACGAAGATGAGCTAAAAGATGCTCTCCAACAAATAGCGCGCGAAACCGGCGACGATGTCGGCGACGACGATCCACACCGCTTCCGCTTTGAAACGAACCAGTGCGACCGTTGTTGCGGCGCTCAAAGCGAGGGCGAACCAGTCTGGCGCGGCAGCGAAGCCTCTGGGCCAGAGGACGGCGGTTCCGAAAACGAGGGCGAGGTTCAGTATGACGCCGACCACGGCAGCAGTGATGCCCGACAACGCGTCGGTCAGATGCCGATTCCGACGCAATCTTTCGATGTACGGCGCGCCTGAGAAGATGAAGATGAACGAAGGGAGGAAGGTGACGTAGGTCGTGATCGCTGCGCCGAGCGCTGCGCTCGCCGTCCGCCCTATGTCTTGCGGTTCGTTCCACGCGGCCATGAAGCCAACGAATTGAAGGACCATGATGAGCGGTCCGGGAGTGGTCTCCGCCAAGGCCAGCCCATCGATGGCTTGCGTCGGCGAGAGCCAGCCGTAGGTCGAAACCACCGTCTGCGTCGCGTAAGCGAGCGCGGCGTAGGCTCCGCCGAAAGTCACGAGCGCTGCTTTGGAGAAGAACAAGTACTCGGCGACGTGAAGGCTAGCCCAGCCGCGCCATTCGCCGAGCAGTGCGAGCGGAAAGATCCAAAGCGCTGCTCCCGCGCCGAGCGTGCGCACTAAATGCCCTCTTCCGCCGCCTCCTTGCGCTTGATCTTCTCGGTTCGTCGCAACGAGCGTGCTCGCCGGGTTTGCACCTTGAGGGACGTCGCCTTCTCGTCGGGCATTTCGTTTGCCGAGCAGAAGCAAGCCCGCGACGGCGGCACCGAGCACGATGAGAGGGAAAGGAACGCGAAAAAGGTGGATCGCAAAGAAACTGAGCGCCGCGATGACGAAATGCGCGCCGCCGTGCAACGCGCGTTTGCCGAGGCGCAGCACGGCTTCGACGACGATAGCGATGACGACTGCTTTGAGTCCGTAGAGCGCGCTGCTCACCGCTGGCAAATGTCCATAGGCCGCGTAGATGTACGAAAGGGCGAGCAAAATGAAGATCGAGGGAAGGAGGAAGAACGCGCCCGCTACAAGGCCGCCGCGCGTCCCGTGCAGGAGCCAGTCGATGTAAGTCGCAAGCTGTTGCGCTTCCGGCCCAGGCAACATCATGCAGTAGTTGAGCGCATGGAGGAAGCTCTGCTCATCGATCCACCGACGACGCTCGACGAGTTCACGGTGCATGATGGCGATCTGGCCGGCTGGTCCACCGAAAGAGATGAAACCTAGTTTGAACCAGAAGCGGAGAGCGGCGGCGAAAGAGATGCGTGATTTTGGTTCATTGGGCGATGCGGCATCTGTGCCACCTTGCGCTGCGGCACGGGACGAAACGCGTCGGTCGCGATCGGCGGTGCGGCTCATGCGTCCCTTTCCGAAGCGTCGAGCGCGGCGACGGCCAGCGAGTGAAAGCGACGGCGCACACCGTTGATGTTCGCAAAGGTTCTCGCGCGCACGTGCGTGCGGTTGGTCAAAAGCACGAAGATGCGCTCGCGTTGCGGATCGAGCCAACAGCTCGTGCCGGTGAAACCCGTGTGCCCGAAAGCGTCGGGCGGAAGGTCTGGTCCGGCGGTGGAATCGGGCGTCGCTGCGAGTTGCCACGCCAGCGACCGCGCTTCGTTGAGATCGGGTGTCATGTTGGTCCGGAAAAGCTCGCATGCGGCGGGCTGGAGCAACGTCGCGCTCGATGCGAGGAATTCCCGCGCCAGGCGCACCGTTTCATCAACTGAAGAGAAGAGTCCGGCATGGGCGCTCGCTCCGCCGAGAAAGCGGGCGTTTTCGTCATGAACCTCGCCCCAAATCACCCCTTCGCGCCAATTGTGGCGCGAGATCTTTGCTCCCAATTGACGACACATCTCGCGTTCATAGGTTGTCCCCTCCATCTCGCTCGCGGCGATTTCGGCGCGTAAGCTTTCGCTCGGGTTGAAGAGAGTGCGTTGCAAAGCGAGCGGCGCGAAGATCTCCTGATGGGCCGTTTCGCCGAACGGGCGGTCCGTGAGCCTTTCAATCAGAAAACCGAGCGCGATGAAGCCCAGATCGCTGTAGATGACGCGCTCGCCCGGAGCGCATTCGAGCGGTTGTTGCGCGATGACGTCGAGCGCTTTGTGCGGATCGCCTTCGGCGAGAAGGTAGAGCGGACGCCATGCCGGAAGCCCTGAAGCGTGCGTTACGAGATGGCGTATGGTGATCTTTCGCTTGTCCTCGCGGCGAAACGGCGGGAGGTAGTTCGCCACCTCATCGTCGAGACTGAATGCTTCTTTATCTAGCAGGCGCGCGATGAGCAGACCTGTGACCAAAGGCTTCGTGAGCGAAGCTAGATCGTAGATGGTCTTAAGCGTCGCCGTTCGCCTTTCCGGTTCGATGACGCTATCGCCGAGCGCATCGGCGAAGAGCGCGCATCCGCGTTGTGCGATAGCGTAAACGGCCGATGGGAAATCGCCCGCGGCGATGCGTTCGGCGAGAAAGCGCGAGATGTTCGGTTCGGGCCGAGGGTCGTTCATCGCTGGCGCGTCTTGTGCCGAGGCGGCTCAGCGGTTCGTTCTCAGTCGGTTCCGAGCGACACGCCGGCGCGCGCGGCGTGCGCGTGAATGCTTTCAAGCGCGCGAAGCGCCAGCGCCAGCGCCCGTCTGCCGTCGACTCCTGAAACGGGCGCGGGCAAGCGTCGTTCTGCCGCGTGGACGAAGGCTTCGATCTCAGCGCGCAGCGGCTCGACGTCCGCCACTTCAAGGTGTTTGGTGTTGACGCCGGGCCACATCCTCTCGGCGCTCGCTGGCGCGAGGTTGCTGATCGAGGCGCGGCGCGCGGCGTAGTCGACCGCGATGTAATCGTGTGGTTGAAAGAAGCGCATTTTGCGAATCTTCTCCGTTCCAACGCGCGAGGCGGTGATGTTGGCGACCGCTCCCGAAGCGAACTCAAGTCGCGCGTTGGCGGCGTCGATGCGGTTGGTGAGGATGGGAATGCCAACGGCGTGGATGGCCGTCACTTCCGTCTCTTCGCCGACGAGCCATTGCACGATATCCAGATCGTGAATCATCAGATCGAGCACGACGTCGATGTCGAGCGAACGCGCCGTGAACTGACCGACGCGATGAATCTCGAAATAGAGCGGTCCACGCACATGGGGGCGAAGCGCGACGAGCGCCGGATTGAAGCGTTCGAGGTGGCCGACCTGCAGCACGCTCCCGCCTCGTTCGGCAGCCGCGATCATGCGATCGGCCTCTTCAAGCGTGCGCGCGATCGGCTTTTCCACCAACACATGGATTCCGGCTTCGAGCAGCGGCACGGCGATTTCGCAATGAACTTCCGTCGGCACGGCCAAGCTGACGGCGTCAACGCGCCCGATGAGCTGACGCCAATCAGAGGTCCACTCGATTTCGCGTTCGCGTGCTGCCTGCTGCGCGATCTCGGTGCGAACGTCGCAGACGGCGACGAATCGCGTCTTGCCTTGGCCGGCAAGCGTTGCGTGAATGCGCGCGTGTTGACGCCCCAGATGACCGACACCGATGACCGCTGTTCTCAACATGATTCGACAAAGCTCGATGGTTTCGAGCAAAATTACCACGAAACCGGAAGAGGGAAAACCCGCGAGCGCGCAAATCGCACGGAACCAAGGCGGGTAACGACCTTTCCCGGCGGACGAACTTCGCCTTGTTGGGTGATCGGATTTTGCGAGCGAAAACGAACTTGCGCTTCTGGTTGACGCTGGCGGCGATCTGCGCCGTCTACTTCATCGGTCTGGGACGCATGCCGCTAGTCGGACCGGATGAGCCGCGCTACGCCCAAGTGGCGCGCGAGATGTACGTGCGCGGCGACTTCGTCACGCCGACGCTCGGTGGTCACACGTGGTTTGAAAAACCGGCGCTTCTTTACTGGTTGATGATCGGCGCTTATCGCCTTTACGGCGTTTCAGAGTTCGCCGCGCGCTTCGGATCAGCGCTCGCCGGAGTGTTCGCCGCCTTGATGATCTTCTGGCTCGGGCAGCGCATAGCGCGCGCAAGCGACGAAACCCTGAAAAGCGCAGGCGAATTTTCGGGCTTCGTTTTCGCCACAAGTCTAGGCGCCATCGTCTTTTCGCGCGGAGCCAGTTTCGACATGTTGCTGACCGCAACGGTCACGTTGGCGCTCGTCTCTTTCTTTCTCGCCGACCTCGAAGAGAGACGGCGTCTGCTCTATCTCGGTTGCTTCTACGTCGCTTTGGGGCTAGGTCTGCTCGCCAAGGGACTGGTCGGCATCGCCTTGCCGCTGGGGGTGATCTCCCTCTACTCGTTGATGCAAGGGCGACTGCTCGAAACGGCGCGTCGTTCGGGCTGGTGGTGGGGCGCGCCGCTCACGCTGGCTACCGCCGCTCTGTGGTACGGACCGGTGATCGCGCGTCACGGTTGGCTCTTCGTAGATGAATTTTTCTTGCAGCACCATTTCGCGCGTTACCTTTCGAACAAGTATCACCATCCGCAGCCTTTCTACTTCTACTTGCCTGTGATAGCGTTGCTGACTCTCCCGTGGACGCCCGTGCTCGTCTCCGCTCTGGTCGCTTTGCGCCGCACGGATCGTAGCACCGGCGATGTCGTTGATCGCGCCAAGTTGTTCGCTGCCTTCTGGTTGATCGTGCCCATCGCCTTCTTCTCTTTCTCCGGTTCCAAGCTCCCCGGATACGTCTTGCCCTCGTTGCCGGGGGCAGCCGTTCTCGTTGGCCTTCATCTGGCTGAAAGATCGCGGCGCGCCGATGGCGGACGTTGGATCGCTGTTGCGCTTGGCCTCCTTTTCATCGCACTAGGCGTTGGCGGAACCATCTACGCCGTGCGCGTGGAGCGAACGAGCTTTTTATGTGCCGGACTGGTCGCCGTCGTTTTGGTTTTGGTGGGGGTGCGTTCGCTGCTCGTGGCTCGATTTCGCTCGCTGGATGTTTGGTGGACGGGCGGAGCTGTGCTCGCTTCGATCTTTTTGATCTCCTTGTGCGCTGCTGAAAGCGTTGCGCTGCGCCATTCGACCCGCGATCTGCTGCGGCGCGCTGACGCGCTTGGCTTCGGTCAGGCTCCGATCCTCAACCTGCACACAGTGGAACGAACGGCTGAGTTCTACGGTGCGGGAAGAATCGTTTACGATGAACGCGGCGAACCGCTGAAACTCGAAGGGACTTTTCAAGTCGCTGACATCGCGGCTGCGCATGGCGGACCGGCGCTCGTCTTCGTTCCAACAGAGCATGCGCATCAGTTAAACGAGGACGCGCGCTTGCGGGCCGAGAAGATCGGCGACAACGGTCAGGTGGCGCTCTTCGTCGTGCGCGCGAAAAGATGAGCTTGCCCTCATCGCGCGGACGCAAGCGCTGACAGCCCCACCTCTCCGGCGCGCTCAGAAAGGTGGGATCCGTCGGCGGGAAAGATTCTGAACGCGCCTTGCATACGGGAGAATCCGTGTTGCTTCTTATGGAGCATCGTTCGCCGAACTTCAATCCTCACCCGCTGATTTGGCTCGCTGCTGCTTTAGCGGTCGGTATCTTGTGTGCTCCATTCATCACCTCAACCATCGCGCTTGGGGGGTGCGTTGTCGCGATGGCGTCCGCCTTCTTGATGCGCGGTCGAGCGATGTCTGCAACCGTCGCCGTGATGCTCGCCTATGCTTGCATCGGCGTCGTTTTATGGCATCTCGAAGAAACGGCTTATGATCGAAAGCTTGGGACGCTCTACGATGCGGGAGCCATCAAATCAAATGATCCGGTCACGCTCGAAGCCGTGCTCGTGCGTGCGCCGGAGCATACGCCTGACGGTGTGCGGTTGCGCGCCGACGCGAAGCGAATCATCCACAGGGAACGAGAAAAGGAGATCGAGGGCAGGGTCGAGCTGTTTCTCCCTCTGCGCGATGAGGAGTCGCGCAACGACTACCATGCGCTGGCCCTCGGCTACGGAACGCGCTTTCGCGTGCTGGTGCGTTTAAAGCGCGAAGAGGGGGCGCGCAATCCGGGCGTCGAATCCCGTCTCGATTGGGCGCGGCGTTTTGGCATCGAAGCTTGGGGCACGATCAAAAGCCCTTTGCTCATTGAGCGTTTGGGCGATGAGCGCGTGTTCAGCCCGCTTCGTTGGTTGGAGGAGCGCCGGACGCAGCTCGCACGAAGTCTGGATGCGACCTTCGAGGTGCGGACCGCTGGCGTCATCAAAGCGATGACGCTCGGCGAAAGATATTCCATTTCGCGCGAAGTGGGCGAAGCTTTTCGCGAAGGCGGCATCTTTCATCTGCTCGTCATCAGCGGCTCGCACATCGCCTTTATCGGCGGCTTCACGTTGCTCCTTCTACGTCGGCTGACGCGCAATTTAATCCTGCGGTTCTCGTTGACCAACGTCGTCGTTTGGGGCTACGCGCTGTTGGTCGGATTCGACGTGCCTGTCGCGCGTGCAGCGTTGATGTGGACTTTCGTGAGCTTCGGGCCTGTGGTCCAGCGTCGCGCCCCTTCGCTCAACGCGCTCGGCGGCGCGACGCTCGCGTTGTTTGTGTGGAACCCGCGCACTCTATTCGACTGGTCTTTTCACTTGACCTTTCTTTCTGTTCTCGCCATCGTCGCCTTGGCGTGGCCCGTTTGCGAAAGAATGCGGGCGGTCGGGCAATGGCATCCGACGCGCGCGACTCCTTGTCCGCCGGAATGCGCGCGTTGGTTTCGTCTCCTGTCCGAAGCGCTCTTTTGGAGCGAACGCCAGTGGCGGCGCGAGATGTCACGTGTGCCTTACAGTTACCGCTTGTTCAAAACGCCCGTAGCTTCTTGGCTTGAACGTCTAGGTCTGCAACGTCCGCTGCGTTATGCGGCGGTGGCCGTGGTCGTCTCGCTCTCGACCCAGATGGCGCTCGTCCCTGTGCAGGTGCTCTACTTTCATCGGATCTCCATCGCTGGGTTGCTCTTGAACATCATCGCCGGTCCGTTGCTCGCGCTGTTGGGTTTATGTGGATTGTGTGCGCTGTTGTTCTCGTCGGCGAATGGATCCGTGGTGAAGTGGTCGGTGGAAACGGGCGCGTGGCTGGTCCATGCGTTGACGGCGATGGTCGAGCCGTTCTCAAACTTGGGTCTCGCTGCGGTGCGCGTGCCGACTTATTCTGGCTGGCGCGCGGTGGTTTACGCGCTTTACTACGCCGCTTTTCTCCTGCTCCTCTGGTCAGTCAACAGAAATCATGCCAATCTGCGAGAAGGAGAGCGAGGCGGCGCTGCGTCCAGCGCGTTGCTGCTTTCGATCCTAGCATGGTTGATGATCGCTCATCCGGGAAGCGCACGCCCGGCGGATGGACTGCTGCACCTCGATTTCCTCGACGTCGGGCAAGGCGATGCAACGCTCATCACGCTGCCCAATGGGACGACGCTTCTCGTCGATGGCGGTGGGGAACCGCGCCGCGCTGAAGAGGAAGACGAACCGGACTTTTTCGAGCCGGACGCGCGTCCCATAGGCGAGCGCATCGTGGCGGAGCATCTCTGGTGGCGCGGATTGGATCGCCTCGACTACCTCATCGTGACTCATTCGGATGCCGATCACATCGGCGGATTGATCGATGTCGCGCGGCTGTTTCGCGTGCGTGCGGCGTTGGTCGCCACGTTTGACTGGGCCAGTCCGAATTTCATGCGGTTCGCCGAGGTTCTGCGCGCGCGCAACGTGCCGCTCGAAAAGCTCGAACGCGGCGACGCGCTGCGCGGCCAAGGCGTCACATTCGACGTCCTTTGGCCGCCAGCGGAAAGCTCATCGCTCGAAGATAATCAGCGGTCGCTCGTGTTGCGCATTCGGTACGGCGCGCACGCGGTTCTTTTGACCGGTGACATAGACGGCGAGGTGGAAAGGCGTTTGGTTCAAACATCGGCGGACAGTTTGCCGTGCGACGTCATCAAAGTCGCGCATCATGGCAGCCGCACCTCTTCCGTTCAAGAATTCGTCGCACGCACGCGCCCGTCTTTCGCCATCATCTGCGTCGGTAAGCATTCTCCTTTCGGCCACCCACATGAAGAGGTCGTTCAAAGGTGGCGCGACGCAGGCGCGCAAGTCTTGACGACGGCGGAAAGCGGAATGATCAGCGTGCAGTCGGATGGCGAAAGGTTGTCGGTCGAGCGGTCCGTTCGTTGAACGACGATCTTTCGCTCAGATGAACGGATCAAACGATGGTACGATACCCGCACTCAGGCTGGTCGCTTGTGATCCCGACGGTGGGCTGAGCGCCGCGTCGCTGATGCAGTGCGCCGCTCGATGTGCTCCCGCGTTCTTTCCCTCGTTGGAGATTCGAGGCCCGTCTTGCTCTGTGCTTGTGTTGGTTGGTTTCAACTGGCTTTCGAGTCGCCATTCAATCGCCAGACATCTTCCTTAGCGCATTTCGGTCGTTCGATTTCAGTTTCGCCTCACCGATAGTTTGCGCGCTGTTTGCGTCGGAAGTTTGAGAATGGATGGTCGCTGCCCGTCGCCTTTCCGCGCACGTTTTTAAGTGCAGAGAGGTCGCGGGCGCATCGACGCGATCTCTTCAAGCGCGGTGCGGATCTCCACTCCTTTTTGCGCGGCGAGCGCTGCATGTGAATCGAAAGTCGGTCGGCAAAATCACGAGGCGCTTTGGGGGTGGTGAACAGCGTGGGCGAATTGAAAGTCAAAAAACGCGGGCTTCTTTACGCGAGCGACCCCCTTGTTGAAAGCTTCGCCGTCGAACGGTTAATATGTTTCGGTGATTCTTTACGATCGACGCTTGTAGTATAGAGTGCCAATCCGAGCGCTGAAGTTCATGCGCTCACCATCGAAAGCGAAAAAGGGGGAGCATGAAGGTGAAAGTCACCGGAGATCAACGTGCAACGAATTCGGCGGAGAAAGAGGCCGAGCGCGCGCGGCTTGCCAGAGAGCGACTGGAAGAGAGCGCCAATACGCCGAGCCTTGCGCTCCAGCGACGCGGTCGTGCGCCCGCGTCGACCGAAAAAGAACTTGGTGAACGACCTCTCAAAGTCTGTTTGATCGGCACGTACCCTCCGCGCGAGTGCGGCATCGGGACTTTCACGCGTGATCTGCGCGAATCCATTTGCCAGACCTCCGACAACGTGGAATCGTTCGTCATCGCGATGACGAATCCGCCGAACAGCTACAAATATCCGCCGGAGGTTGTCTTCGAGATCAGGCAAAATCAACTGAACGATTATCGTCTCGCCGCCGAGTACATCAACTTTTCGGGGGCCAACATCGTCTGCGTGCAACACGAGTTCGGCATCTTCGGTGGCCCAGAAGGGCGGTATATTCTCGAACTGCTCAAGAACCTGAACAAACCGGTGGTGACGACGTTGCACACCGTGTTGAGCGAGCCTTTGCCGGGCTATCGCGTCTCGCTCATTCGCGTTGCCAACGCTTCGGATCGGCTCGTGGTGCTTAACAGCCGCGCGATTCGATTGCTGCGCGACGTTTACGGCATCAGCGAAGAGAAGGTCGCGCTCATTCATCACGGCGTGCCCGATGTGCCGTTCGTCGATCCGAATTACTACAAAGATAAATTCGGCGTCGAGGGACGCTTCGTTTTGCTCACTTTCGGCCTGCTCAGCCGCAACAAAGGCATCGAGATGATGCTCGATGCTCTGCCGGAGATCGTGCAGGCGCATCCTGAAGTGGTCTATATCGTTCTCGGCGCGACGCATCCGGAAGTGAAACGCCGCGACGGCGAAGAGTACCGTTTGATGCTGAAGCGGCGCGTGCGCGAACTCGGCTTGGAAGATTACGTTATCTTCTACGATCGTTACGTTGATGACGATGAGCTGCGCGAATTTCTAGGCGCGTGCGACATCTACGTCACTCCGTACCAATCGCGCGATCAGATCGTCAGCGGAACGCTCGCCTATGCCGTCGGCATGGGCAAGGCTGTGGTCTCAACGCCCTACTTGTACGCCGAAGAGTTGCTCGCCAACGGGCGCGGCAAGCTGGTCCCGTTCGGAGATTCCAAGGCGCTGGCGCGCACCATCATTCGGTTGATCGAAAACGAAGCGATGCGCCATCAAATGCGCAAGCGCGCCTACAAGTTCGGGCGGCAGATGACGTGGCCCGAAGTCGGACGCGCCTACATAGAGCTTTTCCGGCAAACGGTGGCTGAATATCAAGGGCGGGCGACGGCGACGCTGCCCCTCTTGCGGGCGAGCTTGGATGTGCCTGAGATCAAGCTGGACCACCTCGTGCGTCTGACCGACGATACGGGCTTGATTCAACACGCGACTTATGGCATACCGGATCGTCGCTTTGGCTATTCGACCGACGATGCCGGGCGCGCGCTGGTGGTCACGCTGATGCACTACCGCAACTTCGAGGATCCGACGGCGCTGAAGCTCGCCACGACCTACCTGAGTTTTCTGCAACTGGCGCAGTGCCCCGATGGGCGCTTCCATAACTTCATGAACTACGCGCGGCGGTTTACGGATGAAGTGGGCAGCGAAGACACCTTGGGGCGCGCGCTCTGGGGCGTCGGCATGGCCGTCTCCTTGGGGCCGACCGAGGGAATGCGCGCGCTCGCGCGTGAGATGTTCGAGCGCTCGCTCGAGGCGCTCGATATGCAGCACCCGCGTGCCATCGGGTACGCGATCTGCGGCTTGCACGCCTTCTTGCAACGTTACGACGGAGCGGCGCTGGTGCGGCGCAAGCTCGACGAACTGGCCTGCCGTTTGGCATCGATCTACGAATCGGCGCGCGCCGATGACTGGCGGTGGTTCGGCGACGAGTTGACCTACGCCAACGCCAAACCGGCACAAGCCATGTTGCTCGCTTATCAAGCGACGGGCGAGGAGCGGTTCTTGCGCATCGGCCTCGAATCGCTCGATTTCTTGCTGGAGCAGACCTATTCGGGCGGGCAATTCGATTTCGTTGGAAATCAAGGCTGGTATCGGCGCGGCGGCGAACGCGCGACCTTTGGACAGCAACCAATAGAGGCAGGTTACACGGCTGAAGCGTGCGCCGTGGCCTACGAGATCACCGAAAGGAGTTACTACCTAGAGATGGCGCGCGCGGCGGTCGAGTGGTTGCTCGGACGCAATCGGCTCGGCGCACGCCTGTACGATTTGGTCACGGGCGCTTGCTCGGATGGTCTCGATCCGCAAGGGCCGAGCCTGAACCAAGGAGCCGAATCGGTCATCTGCTGCTTGCTTGGATTGCTGGCTGCAGCGCGGTTGCGCGAAAAGAAATTGGAGATCGCCGCTGCCGCATCGGTTTCGGCAGCGCTGCCCGCTCCGCTCGAAGCCGCTGCCACGAGTGACCGAAGCGAAAGTTCCGATTGAGGATGACGCCGAAAGCCCTCACAAAGCGGAGCCGCGCACGCTCGGCCAAGGCGTGGTGTGGCATCGGCTTGCCTGAACAGCGATCTTCGAACAGCCTCGCCCCCGACGGAAGAGCTTTCCGAGGCAAGGCTTCGCCCGAAGAGCCGTCCTCTTTCTCGGAGAGGGTCGGGCTTTTCGAGGAAAAAGAGCTGCATCGAACCTATCTTTACCCTTCAAGGGGATGTTGGATGACAATTTCGTTTGCGATCCGGGAAGAAAGGAAAGATGAAGAATAGCAAATTCAAAGAACTGTTCCACCGCTACGAGGGGAATCCGATTCTGACAGCAGAGATGTGGCCCTATCCGGCCAACAGCGTCTTCAACGCCGGGGCCACACGCCTCGCTTCAGGCGAAACGTTGTTGCTCGTGAGAGTCGAGGACCGGCGCGGCATTTCGCACCTGACAGCAGCGCGCTCTGCGGACGGCATCTCGAATTGGCAGATCGATCCGGAGCCGACGTTGCTGCCCGATCCCCAAAATTACCCGGAAGAGGTTTGGGGCATCGAGGACCCGCGCATCACGTGGGTGCCGGAGCTTGAGTCGTTCGTCATCGCTTACACTTCCTATTCGACTTCAGGACCGCTCGTGTCGTTAGCGCGCACCGTGGATTTCCGAAGTTTCGAACGGTTAGGCGCTGTGATGCCGCCCGAAGACAAGGATGCAGCGCTCTTCCCACGCCGCTTCAACGGGCGTTGGGCGCTGATTCACCGGCCCGTTTCAAACTTCCCAAACACCAAGGCCAATATGTGGGTCTCTTTCTCGCCCGACCTGCGCCACTGGGGAGATCACACGGTGATGTTGGAAGCGCGGCGCGGCGCCTGGTGGGATGCTAACAAGATCGGTTTGAGTCCGCCGCCGATTGAAACCAACGAAGGGTGGCTCGTCATCTATCACGGCGTGCGCATGACTCCCGCAGGCTGCCTTTACCGATTGGGCTTGGCGCTCTTCGATCTCGATGATCCGCGGCAGGTGATCCGCCGCGGCGACGAGTGGATCTTCGGTCCTGATGAGCCTTACGAGAGGACCGGTGACGTCGGCGATGTCGTCTTCCCGTGCGGTTTCGTTCACGATACGGAGACAGGCGAGCTGCGTCTTTACTATGGCGCAGCCGATACTTCGATCGCCCTTGCGACGGGAAACGTCCGCGAACTCCTCGATTGGTTGAAGGAGAACAGCTAAGCGCCAAAAGCGGCATCTCGCGCGACGTTGAGCGCGCGACTCACCTCAAGCCGGGATCGTTGAGTTCGATCCCGCTGGCGAAGTCGTGGGCGACGTAGGGCGAAGAATCCTTGGGACGCTGTCGGCGGGCAGACGGACTGTAGGCCCATCTGTTGAGGAGGATGCGCGTGGCATCAAAGATGCGAATCGCTATGTTGGCTCCCATTTCGTGGCGCGTGCCGCCGCGCCACTACGGGCCGTGGGAACGCGTCGTCTCGCTGTTAACAGAGGGGCTGGTCGAACTTGGTCTCGACGTGACGCTGTTCGCTACAGCGGATTCGATCACGCGCGCACGCTTGGTCGGCATCTGCCCGCGCCCGTACTCAGAGGATCCAAACATCGACGCGAAGGTCTGGGAGTGCTTGCACATTTCAGCGGTCTTCGAGCGGGCGACGGAGTTCGATCTCATCCACAACCACTTCGATTTCCTGCCGCTCTCCTACAGCGGACTGGTCAAAACGCCCGTGGTGACGACCATTCACGGCTTCTCTTCCGAGCGGATCTTGCCCGTTTATGAGAAGTACAACGGCCGTGCTTACTACGTTGCCATCAGCAACGCGGATAGACATCCGCGTCTCGATTACGTCGCCACTGTCTATCATGGCATCCCGCTTGAAGAGTTCAGTTTGCGGCGCGAAGCGGGCGATTACCTCCTATTCTTCGGGCGCATTCATCACGACAAAGGCGTGCGCGAAGCCATCGAGGTCGCGCGGCACAGCGGCGAGCGCTTGATCATCGCCGGGATCATACAGGATCGCGATTACTTCGCGCGCGAAGTCGAGCCTTTTCTCAACGATCGCATACGCTACATCGGTTCCGTCGGGCCGGACAGCCGCGATGCGCTCCTCGGCGGAGCCAAAGCGTTGCTTCACCTGATAAACTTCAACGAGCCGTTCGGCTTGAGCATGGTAGAAGCGATGGCTTGTGGCACGCCCGTCATCGCCACGCCGCGTGGTTCGGTTCCCGAAATCATCAAGGACGAAGAGACCGGCTTCATCGTTCGCTCGGTGGATGAGGCTGTGGAAGCGCTCGCGCGGTTGCCGTCGCTGGATCGCGCGCGCATTCGCGCGCACGTCGAGCGAAATTTCAGCCGAGAGCGCATGGTCGAAAATTACATCAACGTTTACGAGGAGGTTCTGCGAATGGAAGAGAAACGAAGGCACACAAGCGCTGATGGATCGCCGCTTTACGACGAGCGTCCGTGGGGGAGTTTCACCGTGCTGGACGAAGGCGCCGGGTATAAAGTCAAGCGCATAGAGGTCTTGCCGCACAAGCGTTTGAGTTATCAAAAGCACGCTCACCGCGCCGAGCATTGGATGATGGTGCAAGGCACGGGCAAGGTGACGTTGGACGGCAAAGAGATCATCGTGCCGACAGGCGGAACGATCGACATCCCCAAAGGCGCCGCTCATCGCATCGAAAACCCAGGCGATGAGAAGCTCGTCTTCATCGAGATCCAACGCGGCGATTACCTCGGCGAAGACGATATCGTTCGTTTGGAAGATGATTTCGGACGAGCGTCGTAACACAAACGACGAGACATGGAAGATCGTAGCGACGTGGCGCATGCTCTCGCCCGTTGAGCGACGAAGATGCGTGCCTCTTTGCTGGCATGATGGAAGAGCAGGGTGAGGTCCCATCTGCTTGCTTTTCGACCATACGACCAATAAGAGCTTGATGGAAGAGCTACACGAAATCCCCCCTCGAAAGGCGCGCGCGCGCGACGCCTTCATCCTCGGCATAAACTACTGGCCCGCACGGAGCGCGATGCGCTGGTGGCAGCGCTTCGACGAGGATGAAGTGGAAAGAGACTTCGCGCGCCTCGGTCGGGCAGGGTTCAACGTGGTGCGCATCTTCCTTTTGTGGGAAGATTTTCAGCCGACGCCAGCTTCCGTCTCCGAAACGATGCTCCGTCGTCTTGTGCGCGTCGCCGACATCACCGCAAACAACGGCTTGCGGCTCATCCCAACGCTCTTTACAGGGCACATGAGCGGCGTCAATTGGTTGCCTGCGTGGGCGCTCGACTTTCGCGCGCCGACTTCGCCGCCGCGCTTTCGCATCGTCGCCCAAAACAGGGTGGTACAAGCCGTTCCGAAAAATTGGTACGCCGACGACGCGATCATCGCCGCGCAGGCTTTGCTGGCACGCGCGGTGGCCCAGACGCTCGCTGGCCATCGCGCTGTTTGGGCATGGGATTTGGGGAACGAAAATTCCAACTGCGTCGTGCCGCCTTCGCGCGAAGCGGGTATCTCGTGGCTTGTGCGCATGAGTGATGAAATACGCGCCGCGGATCCGCACCGTCCCGTGACCATTGGGCTTCACATGGAAGACCTCGAAGAGGATCGAAAAATCGGTCCGGCTGAAGCCGCACAAACTTGCGACTTCCTTTGCATGCACGGTTATCCGCTTTACGCGGGCTGGGCTGAAAATGAGACCGACGAATTCGTTTTGCCGTTTCTCGGTCTGGTGACTTACTGGCTCGGTGGGCGCGATGTCTTCTTTGAAGAGTTCGGCGCGCCCACTAAACCGCCTGGGTCCGAAGCCGGCGTCTCGCCTTTCAAATTGCTCCCCGAGGACGAGGCCGCACGCTTTACGCGGCGCGCGCTCGCTTCGCTTCACCGCTTCGGTTTGATGGGCGCCGCGGTCTGGTGCGCCAACGACTACAGCGAAAAGATTTGGCACGAACCGCCGCTCGATCAATCCGTGCACGAGCGTTTCTTCGGTCTGTGGCGCGCCGATGGATCCGCGAAACCAGCCGTCTTCGAAGTCGAATCTTTCGACAAAAGGGAACGGCTCGTTCTGTGCCGCGATTTCTCTTGGGTGGACCTCACACCTGAAAATTTCTACGAGTCGCCGCGCCGCAATCTGGCCCACCTTTACCGCCGTTTTCGGACGCACTTCGCCGACACGCTTCGCCCTTGAAAGCTCACTGCTCGCGGGGCGACGCCCGCACGCGAAGCTTCTTCCCGCAGAAAGGGGCTGCCTTCCTTCACGTTCGATTCGGTTGCCGTTCGTTCTTTCTTTGTTGCGATTTCGTTGTCATCGCGCGTCGTGAGCGCATTCGGGTTGCTTCCAGCAAACGGTTTAACTTATGCTACGGAGCGCAAACTTTCGATCAAGAAGGGAGGATGCGAACTTTGAACAGCAAGATGACCGTGGTGCTCGTTCTGGCATTGTTGGCGGCGGGCTGTGCGCAGAACGAGCAAACATCGAACGCTAACGCCAACGTGGCCGTGAGCAACGTTAATGCTAACATGACCGTCGCGCAGCAGGCGCAAACTGGTCCGGATAACACCGAGATCACCGTCAGCGAAGAGAACGGCGTCCGCACGGAGACGCGCGTTTTTCGCGATCCGAACAGCCGCGTCGAGAAGGTGGTCGTCACGACGGACCGCAGCGGACGGCGCACGGCGCGCGTCTACTCACGCACGGGCGAAGTGAAGGAGTTGCCCGAGAACAAGGTGGCGGCAGCGTTAGAGGCAACGGGCGATGCTTTGGCCGATGCGGCAGGCTTCGTCGTTGATAAATCCAAGGAGGCGGCAGGCGCGGTCAAGGAAGGAGCTGGCACGGCCTTTGAAAAGACCGCCGAAGGTGCAAAATTCGTCGGCGAAAAGACCGTTGAAGGCGCAAAAACCGTTGGTTCTAAAGCTGCCGAGGGGGCCAAGACGATCGGCGAGAAGACGGCTGAGGGTGCCAAGAGAGCAGGTGAAAAGACGGTGGAGGGCGCCAAAAAGGTTGGCAACAAAGTGAAAGAAGCGGTAACGCCCTGAGCTAACTTCTTCGACAAGTCAGATCATTTCAAGCGATTGTTGGTCGAAAGCGGCGGCAGTCGTTTGCTCACCGTTCATCGGCAACCTCATGATGGGGTTGCCGATTCCATTTTCAGCGGCGTGAGGCGCTTTGGCTCTATGTTTGTTCGGAGAAGTTGGCGCTTTCATGCTCGTCGGCGCGTAGATCCGTTGAGTCTCAGGTGGGGAGAAGTTGTATACTGGCATTTTGAAAATCGAAGTGGCGGGAGGTGCCGAAATGGCGGAACGCTGGACCGTGATCTGTCCATGTTGCGAGGCGACGTTGATCATCGATGCGCAAACCGGCGCGATCATCTCGCACGAAGAGAAGAGCAAACCGCTCGCTTCTTTGGAAGAGATGGCGCGCGAACTCGAAAAACAGAAGCAGAAGCGCGAGCAGATCTTTCAGCAAGAACTGAGTTCGCTACGCGAGCGCGAGCGGGTGTTGGAAGAAAAATTCCGCGAAGCCCTGAAGAAAGCCGAGAAGCAGGGCGAAGGTCCGAGCTTTAATCCGCTCGATCTTGACTGAAAGCGCCGTTGCTCGTCGTTCCGCTTTCGTGATTGAACCGGGACGTTTCGGTGCTCCGATCCGCGCTTTGAATCAAAGCGATCTGCGTTTCGTTTTGCGCCCCGCTTTTAGCTCGCCTGATGACAGCTTTTCGCCCTGAATGGCGCATGCTTTGTTCTTTCGGTGGAGCGAAGGAGACGTTTTGTCTGTGCAGAGCAGCGTTTTTCGCCAGTCCGGCGTGCTGTGCTCTGTCGATGGAGCGAAGCATGCGTCTTTCGTGACGATCACGCCGATTCTGCTTTCGCCGCCGGTCTCCACCGAAGCACAGGACGGCGTGCCGCCGCCGCTTCGTCCAACCGCCCGATGCGCGTCGTGTGCGGCGCGCTGCGCACCGTTTCGGGTTCTTCTTCCGCTTCGCGCGCGATGGCGCGCATGGCGGCGATGAATTGGTCCAATTCTTCGCGCCCGACTGACTCCGTTGGCTCGATCAACATCGCGCCCTGCACGATCAGCGGGAAGTAGATCGTCGGCGGATGAAAACCGTAATCGATCAAGCGTTTGGCGATGTCGAGCGTGTGCACGCCCTTGCGCGCTTGCCGCTTATCGGTGAAGACGACTTCGTGCATGGGCGGCGCTTGGTATGGTTTTTCGTAATCGCTCGTTAGCGCTTGTGCGACGTAACGCGCATTGAGCACGGCCGTTTCCGTTGCTTCGCGCATGCCGTCAGGGCCGTGAGCGAGGATGTAAGCGAGCGCGCGCACGGCCATGCCGAAGTTGCCGTAGAAGGCGCGGACGCGCCCGATTGAGTGGGGCCGGTCGTAATCGAGTCTGAAGCCGTCGCCTTCGCGCACGATGCGCGGCACCGGAAGGAACGGTTCGAGTTCCGCCGTGCAGCAGCAAGGTCCGGAGCCGGGGCCGCCGCCGCCATGGGGCGTCGAGAAGGTTTTGTGCAGATTCAAGTGGATGACATCGACGCCCATCTCTCCAGGACGCACCCATCCGACCAGCGCGTTCATGTTCGCTCCGTCCATGTAGACTAGACCGCCGGCTTCATGGACGATGCGGCATATCTCGCGTATGTTGCGCTCGAACAGACCGAGCGTGTTCGGGTTGGTGAGCATGAGTCCGGCGACATCGCCCGTCGCGCACAATTCACGCAATTGGTCCAGATCGGTCAGCCCTTCGGGAGTTGTACGCACCGTTTTGACGCGAAAGCCCGAAAGATTGGCCGACGCCGGGTTGGTCCCGTGGGCCGAATCGGGAACCAACATCACGTCGCGCCCGTGCCCTTTGCCGTCGCGCGCATCGAGGTAGGCGCGAATCAGCATGACGCCGGTCATCTCGCCGTGCGCGCCCGCCGCGGGCTGAAGCGAAACGCCAGGCAAGCCTGTGATCTCGGCCAGATGTTGCTGCAATTCGTAAAGCACCTGGAGCGCGCCTTGTGCATCTTCTGCTGGCGCGAGCGGGTGGAGGTTGGCGAAGCCAGCAAGGCGCGCGACCCTTTCGTTAAGGCGCGAATTGTACTTCATCGTGCACGAACCGAGCGGATACATCCCATGATCGACCGCATAGTTCCACGTTGAAAGTCGCGTGAAGTGTCGCACGACGTCGACTTCGCTCAGCTCGGGAACGCCTTCGAGATCGTCGTCGCGGCGCAGTTCCGCCGGTACGATCTCGTCGATCGGCGTCAGTTCGACATCAAGCGCCGGCAGACGGTAACCGATGCGTCCACGGCGCGAACGCTCGAAGATCAGATCTTCGTTCTGCGTCACGTGTGGCGTCGCTTTGGTGATCTTGCTTCCGTTCATCAGCAGTGCCTTTCGATCCACGCTTCGTCAAACCGCAACGGCGGCGACAGCAAGCTGTTTTAAGCCGGCCACGAGCGCATCGATCTCCGCGCGCGTGTTCAACTCAGTCACGCAGACGAGGAAATCGTTGGGCCGGTCTGCAAAGTAACGCGATAGCGGTAGTCCGCCCGTGATGTTGCGCTCAACGGCCAACTGCTTGAGCAGCTCGTCGGCGCGAACCGGCGCGCGCACGACGAACTCATTGAAATGAGGCGCGCTGTAGGGCAGCGAGAAACCGTCGAGCGAGGCTATCTGACGCGCCGCATAAGCCGCTTTCTGTGCGCACTGCTGGGCCAGCTCTTGCAGCCCACGACGCCCCATGGTCGCCATGTAGATGGTCGCTGCGAGCGCGATCAAGCCTTCGTTGGTGCAGATGTTCGAAGTCGCTTTCTCGCGGCGGATGTGCTGTTCGCGCGTCGCTAGCGTGAGCACGAAGCCGCGCCGCCCCGCTTTGTCGTAAGCGACGCCGACCAGCCGGCTCGGCATCTGGCGCACGAACCTTTCGCGCGTCGCAAACAGCCCGACGTACGGGCCGCCAAAAGAGAGCGGCACGCCGAAAGATTGGCCTTCGGCGACGACGATATCGGCGCCACAGGCTCCGGGCGGGCGAAGCAGGCCGAAAGAAGCGCTCTCGGTGACGGCGACGATGAGCAGCGCGCCCTTTTGATGAACGATGTCGGCAAGTTTCGAGAGCTCCTCGATGCACCCGAAGAAGTTTGGCGATTGAACGACGAAGGCCGCCGTGCGGTCATCGATCGCTGCCAGATCGGTGGTCGAGGTGCGGCCCGAATGCGGGTCGATCGCCGCGCGCGCCAGTTCGATGCCTGCGTGCTGGACGTAGGTGTGGACCACCTCGAAATACTCAGGGTGTACCGCTTCGGAGATGACCACGCGACTGCGACCCGTGACGCGCTCGGCCATCAGGACCGCTTCGGCCAGCGCCGTCGAGCCGTCGTACATCGAAGCGTTGGCGACATCCATGCCGGTCAATTGGCAGACCAGCGTCTGAAATTCGAAGATCGCTTGCAATGTTCCTTGCGATATTTCCGGCTGATAGGGCGTGTAAGCGGTGAAGAACTCCGCGCGTGAGATCAAGTGGTCAATGATCGTCGGTGCATAGTGCGCGTAAGCGCCTGCGCCGAGAAAAGAGGGGCGGTACGCCGCAGCGTTGCGCGCCGCCATCTGCTCGAATCTCGCGATGATCTCCGGTTCCGAGAGCGCCTCCGGCGTGCGCAACGGCGCGGTCAGCAGCAGATCGCGCGGAATCGAATCGAAGAGTTGCTCTGCTGAGTCAAGCCCGATGGCGCGCAACATCTCTGCGCGTTCTTCGGGCGAATTGGGTATGTAACGCAATCTACTCCGTCTCCTTCTTGATGTAGTCTTCGTATTCGGCTGCTGTCAGCAGACTGTCGACCTCGCCCGGATCCGACAACCGGACGCGGATCATCCACCCATCGCCATACGGGTCAGAGTTGACCTTCTCCGGCTCATCTTGGAGCGATTCGTTGACCTCGACCACTTCGCCGGAGACGGGCGCATATACCTCGGAAACAGCCTTGACCGATTCGACCGAACCGAACGCATCGTGCGCGGCGAACGAGTCGCCGACGCGCGGCAATTCGACGTAGACGATGTCACCCAGCGCGTGTTGCGCGTAGTCGGTGATCCCGATCAAGGCCGTGTCGCCTTCGACCCTGACCCACTCGTGATCTTTGCTGTAATGCAAGTCTTCCGGAACGTGTGCCATGAGACCGTCTAATTCTCCCCCATCTGGACTATGCAAAGCGTCATAACTTGCCGGTCCGTTCGATGTTTAACCGAAAACTTTCGCTAAGCGATGGCAGCCGGGTCGCTTTTGTCTCTCGCCGCGCTACTGCCGCGGGCGCTTGTAGAAAGGCGTCGGCACGATCTGTGCCGCGAGCAGTCGCCCGCGCACATCGAGTTGGATCCTTTGCCCTTCGCGTGCGTATTCAACCGGGACGTATCCGAGACCGATGTTCTTCTTCAGGTAAGGCGCCGGTCCGGCTGAGGTCGCGCGTCCGCACCGGTTGCCGTCGATGATGATCTCCTGACCGTCGCGAGCGATGCCGCGCTCGACCATCTCGAAGCCGATCAAACGCCGACGCACGCCCTCTTCCTGTTGCTTGAGCAACGCTTCGCGTCCGACGAAGTCGCCTTTGTCGAACTTGCAAATCCAAGCCAAGCCGGCTTCAAGCAACGTCGTCGTCTCGTCTATCTCGTGACCGTAGAGCGGCATCGCAGCTTCGAGCCGCAAAGTATTGCGTGCGCCGAGTCCGCACGGGAGCAGTCCATCCGGCGCGCCGTAGCGTCCAGCGTCGAGCAACAATTCCCAGAGATGTTCGGCTTTATCCGGCGGCGCGTAAATCTCGAACCCATCTTCGCCCGTGTAGCCGGTGCGTGAAACGAGCGCTGGAACGCCGCCCACTTCGCTCGCGCGGAAGTGGTAGCGTTTGATCTCAGCGAGCGCCGTTTTGGTCAGCTTCTGAAGGACATCGAGGGCCGCCGGACCCTGGACAGCGATCTGACAGAAATCGTCGCTTGCGTTACGCAGCGCTACGCTCTCGTCGGCCTTGTGTTGTTGTATCCAGTGCCAGTCTTTGTCGGTCGTCGCGGCGTTAACGACGAGCATCAGGTGGTCCGCTGCCAAGCGATAGACCAAAAGGTCGTCCACCACTGTTCCTTTGGGCGTCGTCAGCGTGGAGTACTGCGCTTGCCCGTCAATGAGTTTGGCGACGTTGTTGGAAGTCAATCGGTTGACGAACGCCACCGCGTCGGAGCCGCGCACCTCGATCTCGCCCATGTGCGACACATCGAATAGGCCCGCGCGAGTGCGCACGCGCATGTGCTCTTCGATGGTTCCGGCCCCGTACTGCACGGGCATCTCCCATCCACCGAATTCGACCATGCGCGCGCCCATGCGACGGTGAACTTCGTTGAGCGGCGTCTTTTTGAGCGAAAGCTCGGTCACGCGATTCTCCCTTCGGATGCGGCGGCACGCGAGATTTTGACGATGGTTTGAATGAAGCCAGTCAAATGGGAAACCTAGCACGCCAAGGCGGGCGCGTCAAGCGCGGCGCTTGCTTGAAAATAGAGGTTGGACGCAAGTTCAAGTGGGCTTGATGCCGGACCGACGGGCAGCCCCATCAGGATGGGTGGGTTTGTTAGAAGGTTTTCAGATCGGATGCGACTAGGTAAATGCGCTTGGCCGATTCTCAACGAAAGGGTTCGCTGCAGACCCCTTTCAAACTCCTCTCATCGGAACGGAGAGATTCGTGCAGAGAGCGAGCGCGCCGCGAAGGTGATCGCCCGCTTTTCAGGATGAAGGGATTTGCCGAAAGCCCCCTTCGCAAAATGATGCCGCGTGGCTTTGCTCGGAGCGACGGGTTTGAAGCTCGCTAGAAAAGCTCTTTTGACGAGGCGCAATCTTTTGTGCGACGTATGCGCTGCGATGAGAGAGAGGACGCTGCTAAAAGCTTCTTTCGCGCACGTCCACGCGGTGGACCACGAAGACTACGCGCATGGTCTGCGGTCGTTGGTCGAGCGTAGCGGGAACAAAGGCTGGAGCGCGTCGGAGAGCTTCCTCCAGTTCTTCGAGCGCGCGCCGGTCGTGCGGAGGTTGAACGACCTCAGCGAGCGAAGCGTAGCCGCTGCTAAAGACGTCGGCGATGACGACCATCTCATCGCGCCCGATGCGAACGCGCCCCTCCCGCCATTTGAGCGAGGCGAGCGCCCCTTGCGGATTGAGGCTTGGCGATTCCGGCGTGAACGGAGCGCGGCTGGCAACATAGGCGAGCGGCGAGATCTCGCCGCTCGGATTGAAACCGGCCATCTCATCGAGCCAAGTAACGCGCGCGGCGGCTTCGGAAACCCGCTCCAGCTCGTGGAGCTTGCGCAAATGCGGGCTGATCGCGCTGAGGAGCGCGATGAAGAGAAAGAGCGAGGCGAGCGAACCGATGGTATATGGCATCAGACGCGGGCGCAGCCAGTCTGCAAAACGCACGCGCAAGGGGCGCGGCGGCGCCTGACGTCGTGCGGCGCGCTCAATGGCGATTGCTTGACTGATGCTGCACGCAAGATCGGGCGGCGGCGCAGGCCGTTGCATGGTCCGCAGCCCGCGCAAGACGGCTTGTAGTTCGGCGAGGTGGGCGCGGCAGACAGGACACTCGGCAAGATGCATCTCGACTGCGACGCGCGTCTCCGACGAGAGCCCATCATCGAGATAAAGAGCTAAGTGTTGCTGCGCCTCTTCGCAAAACATCGTCGCATGCCACTGGGAAGCGAATGGCTGACCAACCCCGGCTGCTCCTCCAAGGAACATGCGTGACCGAAACAGCGACCTACAGCTCCGGCAATCACGGACGGAAGAACGGGTGTTGCTGGCCGCGTTGTCAAACCCGACCGCTTGCCGCTTCGGTTTGCTTCGGCGTCTGCTCCCTGACCCACTGGCACCGGGTTTAGTTGGTCTAGCCGGGGCAGGTCAACCATTCGCTTCATGTGAAAGAGCTTTCGAGTCGGCGACGCAACTCGGCGCGCCCGCGCGCCAGCCGCGACTTGACGGTTCCAAGACTGATCTCCAGCGTAGCGGCGATCTCTTCGTAGCTGAGACCTTCGATATCACGCAACACGACGACTTCGCGAAAAGGCTCACCGAGCGCTTGCAATGCTGCGTGCAGCGCTCGTTCGCGCTCGCGTTGCAGCGCCGTTTGCTCTGGATCGCCTTCGGCCACGGGAACACCGTTACCGCTAGGCTCGTCGAGCGAAATCGTCTCATCGCGGCAGCGGCGTCGCCACCACCGGCGCCGGTTGCGCGCTTGATTGACGGCGATGCGGTAAAGCCACGTGCGCAGGCTCGCTTCGCCGCGAAACGCGGCGATTGAGCGAAACGCTTGCAAAAAGGTCTCTTGCGTTAAATCGCGGGCTTCTTCCGCGTCGTCCACCAAGCGATGCAACAGCGCGTAGATGCCGTTGGCGTAGGTGCCCACAAGTCGGTCGAACGCCGCCGCGTCGCCTTCACGTAAACTTTCAAGGAACTGCGCGTCAACTTCACTGCGCGCTGGCTCGGAAGCGGCAGCGATCTCGTCGAGTTCAACGTGTCCGCTGAGGACGATTGGCTCACCGACGCTCACCCACCACCTCCAGCGCTCGCCTGCCGCGCGCCGGCGCGCTCTTGTTCTGTCGCCAGATTAGACACCGGCGGTCTCGAATTTGTTCCCGCATGTGCGGCCTGCAACCGGACATCACCATCCTTTTGCTCTCCAGTTGATTCAACTGAGCAACATTCTCGATCCCATCAAAACCGATCATCGGCCCTGAACGCGCTCGCCAGCGATCAGGATTCATCGATCAAGCTATAAGTTTAGTTGATTACAGCAGAGTGCGCGTTGCCGCTTTTCGGGCGCAGCGGAGAGTAGCACGCGCATCGCGGCGGGTCAATTCGCCACGCGCCATTTTCGCGCATTCAACGGCGCTTGACACGAATTGGGACGCGCCGCTAGATTCGTCTTTTCCGTGAAATCCGCAAGCAAGGAACTTTCGACGTGGCTGGATACAAGCAACGCGCGCGCCAACTCAAGCACGACGCTTTTCGCGATACCACCGTTGGTCTGTTCGAGCGGCTCGGCGATCGCCTAGAGGGCAAGGGGCGCACCATCCTCTACGCCCTCGGCGCCATCGTCCTTTTTGGTTTGCTCCTTGGCGCTTGGTCTTGGTGGAGCCAAAGGCGAGACAACCAAGCGCAACGCGCCCTCGGTGAAGCCATTCGCATCGCACAAGCGCCGGTTGGTGCCGAAGCTGCTGCCGTGACTGTCGGCCCGAAGTTCTCTTCCAAACGCGAACGGGCCGAGCGGGCCGTCGAAGCTTTTCAAAAGGTTGCCGCACAGTACGGCAATCCTTACCGTGATAAGGCGCGCTATTTGGCTGCCGTTACCCTGCTTGAGATGGACCGCGCGCGTGGCATCAGCGAACTGGAGGCGCTTGCCAAAGGCGCAAGCCCCGATGTCGCTGCTTGGGCTAAATTCGCGCTGGCACAAGCGCGCGCCGCAAACGGCGAACTCGATGCAGCGCTGGCGCTTTACCGCGAGCTTGCCAGCGCGCGCGACTCAGCGGTTCCGCTCGACGATGTGAAGCTACGCATGGCCGAAGCGCTCATCAAACAAGGCAAGCGACAGGAAGCTGTTGATCTCCTCTTCAATTTGGTCGAGACGGCGCGCACAAGGCTTGACAGCGAAGGCAAGCCAACCCCGGATACGGCGACGGTGCGCCAAGCGGCGGAACTTTTGCAACGACTGGACCAAGCGCGCTACGCTAAACTCCCGCCGGAGCCCGCGCCGAACCTGTCGCCGCTGGCGAACCTACCGTTCTAGTGGGCCAGCCGCGACCTCAGCATGGAGAATTTGACGCACACGCTCGTCGGACTCGCTGTCGCCAAGGCGGGTGCCGAGCGCGCGTCGCCCTACGCGACAACCGTCTGTTTGATCGCTGCCAATGCTCCGGATGCGGACATCATCGCGGCTCTGGACGGGTGGTGCACGTACTTGCATCACCACCGCGGAATCACGCACTCGGTTGTCGGAACGCTGGCGCTCGCGCTGTTGATCCCCATTCTGTTTTGGGGAGGCGACCGGTTGCTCGCGCGCCTGCATCAGCGTGCGCCGCGCGCGCGTTTGCGCGGTTTGGCGCTCGCTTCGCTTCTAGCCTGTGTTACGCATCCGCTGCTCGACTGGACCAACAACTACGGCGTGCGCCCATGGTTGCCGTTCGATGATCGCTGGTACTACGGCGATCTGGTCTTCATCGTTGATCCTTATCTCTGGCTCATCCTCGGCAGCGCGGGCTTTCTGCTCGCTTCGCGCACGGCTTGGCAAAAGGCTTTCTGGATCGCGCTGGCGCTCGCGCTGACGACGCTCATCTGGGCAGTTCCGGCTCGTGAAAGGTTTGATTTGCCCCTGACGACGCGCCTCATCTGGCTCGCCGGTTTGGCCGCCATCGCGTGGGGTGCGAAGACCCGCGTTGCAGAACGTTGGGGGAGCAAACTGGCCATCGGTGCGCTGGTGGTCGTCGCCCTTTATTGGGTCACGCTTTCGATCTTTCACGGCGCAGCCACGGAACGGGCGCGCGTGCGCGCCCATCAGATTGCGCGCGGCGAGCGCGTCGAACGAATGGCGGTGATGCCCACGCTCGCCAACCCGACGCAGTGGCGCGTCGTGTTCGAAACGGAATCGGCCGTCTATCGATTCGAGCTGTCGCTGGGCGAAGAGACGACGGGAAACGAATCCGTTCTCCGTTACGAAAGGCCGCGCGGGCGAGAAGCCGAGGCAGTCGCGCGCGCCGCCGACGAGGACCGTTGCGCGAGGATCTTTCTCGATTTCGCTCGTTTTCCGGTGGCCCAAGTCAGCTTCGATTGTCCTCGGCGCATCCTCGTGCGCTTGGCCGATCTGCGTTATGCCGAGCCAAGCGGCGGACGCAACTTCACGCTCGACGCGGAACTTCCGTGCGCGGCGCATCGTTGACCAAAGCTTTAGGCGCGTGTGATTTCTGTGGCCCGACTAGGCAGCCAAAAAGCGAAGCGCGTCGCCAGTGTGTGTTGAATCCGATGCGCGCAAGGAGCCTGCTTTTTAGCGCTTCCCTCTAGGAATGTCCTTCTGGCTTTTTGCGTCGTGGCGAAGAGGGCTTCCTGCTCGTCCCGCGCGGCGAACGCGAACGTTTTGGCTTATCCTCTTCAGGACCGATCACCGAGTCGATCACATCGTTGACCACAGACGCCGCTTCGCTCACGATGTTGCCGACGGTGGCTGCCACTCCGGCTCCGATCTCGCGCACCGATTCGGGAAGCGCTTGCAAGCCGGAGGCGCGGCCTGTAAGCAGTGCATCCCATTGGTAAGCGACGTGCGCTCCCTCTTCAAGCTTGCGAAAGACCAAATCGGTGACTGCGTCTGTCACCCAGTTGTGGTAGAACTCGCCGACCGAGTAGAGATCGGCATCTGGTGCCGGATTCATGAAGTCGATGGCATAAGGGGTCGCGTCGCGGATGGCGAACTCCACTGTGTTGATGTCGTAGCCGAGCGCGCGGCAGAGCGTGCGCACATCTTGCGCGACGCGTTCGGCCAATTCGGGCGACAAGTAGTTTGGATCGTGCCGGTACTGCTCGCCAGACAGGTAAGGTTTGGTCGGATCATAGGGCATGATCATCACCTCCTGCTGCCCTATGCAGTAGCAGCGGACGAACTTGTCGAATGGGATGAACTCTTGCAGCACCATGCAGAGCGTGCCCGTCTGATCGTACACGGCGAGCAGTTCTTCGAGCGAATTGACGCGCGAGACGTGTTTCCATCCGCCTCCGTCGAAGGGTTTGAGAATGGCGGGCAGTCCGACGTACTCAATGATGCCTTGCCAATCGAGCGGGTACTCCAGATTTCGCAGCGACTCGCTCGTGATGCCTTCGATGTAGGACTTTTGCGGAAGCAGCACTGTGCGCGGCACGGCGACGCCCAGTTTGTTGGCCAACGAATAGTTGAAGAATTTGTCGTCAGCCGACCACCAGAAAGGATTGTTGATGACGATCGTCCCCTCGAGCGCGGCGCGCTTCATGAAGGCACGATAGAACGGCACTTCGTGCGAAATGCGATCGATGATCAGATCGTAGCGAGGCGGCTCGTCGGCGGCTCTGACGCCGCCCACCTTGACCATCTCGGCGATCACTTCGCCTTTGCCTCGCTCGTTGATGCGTGTGATCAGCGCTTCCGGAAAGGTGCGTTCGCGTCCGACCAGAAGTCCAACTCGTTTCATCTCAAAAGTTCCTTTCGATGCGTTCGTTTTCAGCATGCGGGCGCGGGGCTCTGCGTCCCGTTTATCGTCTGAGTCGTCCTCGCGTAAAACCGAGCAATCTACACGCCCCACCGTCTGCTTGTCAACGCCGCGCGCGAGGCATCCGCCTGTACTGGTTCGCGCATCGCATTCAAGCCCGGTCGAAGGGACGCACATCTTCTGCTCATGTTACAATTTCATTGCAAATCGCGTTGCCCGCGTGAAAGTCCGATTCGATCGGGTTAAGATCTGAGAGTAGAGGGAGTCAACCAAAGGTGACCCAAACTTGGAAAACGTTGTTCGTGGTCGGCTTGCTCAGTCTAGCGAGCTTTACTGCGAGAGCCGCGGACGAAAAACAGCCGACCGCTGAGCAGATCGCCGAGACCGTTATCTTCATCTACGGGACGCGTCCAGGGCTTGCGCAAGTTCGCCGCAGCGGCATGGAGCGCGGGCGTATCGTCCGCTTGCGCGAAGACGGGCGCAACGAAGAGGCGACTTACGAGCGGCGTTTCGTGCGCGGCGAGAATCTCGAAAAGGACAAAGTCCGCCTCGATCAGAAGTTGCCGAACATGGAGTTCTCGCTCGTCTACAGCGGCGGACGTATTTGGGGGCGTATCGGCGACGCTTTCTTCACGCCGCGCCAAGAGACGATCGATGAGTTCACTGCCGAGATGCGGCATGGTCTCGATGCTCTTTTGCGTTACAAAGAGAACGGCTCGACGCTCACGTTGGTCGGCAAAGACAAGCAGAAGAACATAGATCTTTGGGTGCTCGACGTGATCGACAAGGAGAAGAACCGAACGCGCTACTACATCAGCGCGAAATCCTGGCGCGTCCTCTGGTTGGAGTACGAAAAACCGGGCGTTGGGTTAGGTACTCCTCCCATCAAGTACAAGAAGAGTTTTCACGATTACCGCTATGCGCAAAGCACGCTGGTGCCTTTTCGCACGGTGCTTTACGTCGACGGTAAGGTGCGGCAGGAGACGCAACTTCTGACCGTCACCTACGGCGTGCGTATGGAGGATGCGCTGTTTCAATCGCCTGAAGCGGCTGCCGCCGCCTCCACTACGCCGTGAAGATCGCCCGTAGTCTGTTTGCTCTCTCCAGCTGAAGGCTTTTATCGTGCTCCCTGTGCGGAAGAACGGAGCCGCTCGAGTTCGGGCTTCAGCCTCTGTAGAGCTGGATTCTGCGGGTTTACCTGTTCGAGTTGCGCAAGGGCTTTTTGCGCTCCCTCCGGATCGCCCTTGCGCAAGAGGGCGACGGCCAAGTTCTGCAACGTCGGTTCGTGACGCGGGTCGCGTTCCAGCGAGCGGCGAAATTCAGCGATGGCCCGATCTATGTCGGGCGGCGTGCGGAAGAAGAAGGTCAGACCGAGATCGGTTCGCACGTTGACATCATCGGGATTCCTCTTGAGCGCTTCGCCGTACCATTTCTCCGCTTCTTCGTAGCTCCCCTTGTCGAAATTGAAATCGCCGAGTCGCACCAGCGCCTTGTAGTCGTCGGGGCGGACCTTACGTGCGCGTTGAACGAATTCGATGGCTTGATCGTAGCGTTTGATTTGCGCATACAGCTCCGCCGCTTCCATCTGCGCCTCGAAATTCTCCGGCTCATTGCGCGCCTTCTGAATCGCCGCCAGCACGTCGCCCATCGGATTTGGTGCGCCGCTGAGATTGGCGTCCGTCGCGTGTTGATCGACGGGGACGTTCGTGCCGCTGGCCATCATCGGTGCCGCAAGCGGAGCCTGTTGCGCGTACCTTTGATTGATCGTGTTGGCGAAAAAGAAGCCGATGATGAAACCTAGAAGTACGCCGATGATCGCGAAGAGGAGGTTCTCTTTGGTCATAACCTGTCGCTTTCAGTCTGCATTCAAGAGGCCGCACGCGCGTGCGGCCTCTTCGCGTTCGTCCTAAGCGTAAGAGTGTAGTCCGGGCAGAAGATAGCTGACGCCCAAATAGGTGAAGACGATCAGCAAAAAACCAACGATGGCGAAATAGGCTGAGCGTCTTCCGGTCCAGCCGCGCGCGATGCGCGAGTGCAGATAGGCCGCGTAGGTCAACCATGCGACGAACGCGCCGGTCTCCTTCGGGTCCCAACCCCAGTAGCGGCCCCACGATTCGTTGGCCCAGATGGCGCCGGTGATCAGCAGCACGGCCAACAGGGCGAAGGTGATCCCGGCGGTTTTGTACATCAGGTTGTCGAGCCGCTCCAAGGACGGCAGCGCGGCGCGCAACCTGTCGGTGCGGAAGCTGAAGAGGATGACGAACAACGTGCCGGCCAAAGCCGTGATCAGCGCGGCGAGTTCCACCGGATTTCCTTTCAAGCTCAACTGCAAAGACGCGCCGTTGGCCGTAATCCATTGGTTTGCAACTTGCTGCAATTGAGTTGGCGGCAGCGCGGCGATCTGTTCCGCGGTCGCACCCGACTGTTTCAACACCCACTCGCCAAACGACACGTACTGGCGCGGATCGATTCGTGCGACCAGATCGCTCGCGGAGGAGCGAAGCTGCGCGACCAGCGTTGCCACGGAGAGGGCTTGCACGACGAGCGATAGTTTCAACAACCGATGGCCCCAACGGCGAACGCTTTGATCTTCGCTAGCTAGGTACTTGGCGAAGGCGCCGATGACTCCCACAAGCAGCAATGCCGCCGCGATCAGCAACGGACCGACATACGGTAGTTCGGCGCGCAACGGGAGCGAAATGCGCGTTCCATCTGCCGTTATGAAGACGGTCGAAGCGGCATAGTCGCCCGTGAAGAAGACGCCGAAGCGGTTGATCGAACCGGTCACAGCGATGGCGAAGATGCTGGTCCAGATGGCCATGGCCTCCGGTTTAACGCCGTCCTTGAGCAGGTAGAGCACGGCGATGGCGAAGCAGACGAGCGCTATGCCATAACTGAGCGAAGCTACGCCGACGTGAATCGGACGCCAGTAGGAATCGAGCACGGGCGGCAGATTGATGAAATCGTTGCCGATGAAGATGGCCAGCGTCAAGATGAGCGCCGTCAGCGGCAAGCTGAGCGCCGCGATGATCCGCCCCGCAGCGCGATGCGCCAAAAGCAGCGCCGTCAAAGCTGCGCCGAAGGCAAAGGCGATGCTCAAGTCATACAAGTTGGCGAAGGGGATGTAACGCCAAACCCATGGCATTTCGCCGCCGTTGCGTAGGATGATCTCCATTTCGCGCTCGCGCGCAGCGATCCACCGGACGCCCCAACTGGCGAGGTTGAAAAAGGCGCCGAGGCTAGCGATCCAGATCCCAGTGCGTTGCATGAAACGCGACGGCGCATAGATATCGGTTAACAGAAAAGCCGCCGACGCGACGTAGCAGGCAAGCGCCAGCACGATCAACGCGCCATCGCTCGGAAAGCCTTGTTTGCCCAGTTCCAGCCGCGCCAGCGAAAACAGGACGGCTCCGATGATCGGCAACGCAGCCGGCAGATGTGAACGCCACGACCCGGTAATGACAGGCAAGCTTTTGGCGACGACGTTCTCTTTGATTACCTCGCTCATGATCTTTGCCCCTTCAATCCTTTTTCGCTCCCTTTTTGGGGGAGAGGTTTATTTCGTTCGCGTTCTGCCCAAGCGCTTGCACGAGGCGCTTGAAGCGGTCTTCGAACCCGAGTTGATTGCGGTTGGTGTGGCCGGCGAGCGTCACGGTGTAGCCTCGCGTTCCATCCGGCTCGACCATCGCCCAAACGCGCTGATGCGAGAAGAAGAAGACGAGCGCCAGCGTCAACGCCAGCAGCGCGAAGCCAAGATAGACGACGCGCGCGCCCGGATCATATTGAATCGAGAGGACGTGAGCGAGCGGCGCCTTCTCGAAATCGAGGAGGCGAAAGCGATAACCGCCAACCGGTCCAGCGACGGGCAGCTCTGTGGGAAGGGCACGTCCGAAGGCAAACGCCGTGTGCTCTTGGCCGAGTGGCGTAGTGATCCTCAGTTGCGCCGCCGGATTGTTGTACTCTCCTGACGCCGTATCGGGGCGGCCATTGACGAAGCGAAAGTCTGGGAAGAACTGGACGTAATCGAGGCGTGTGCCGTCGGGCAGCGACGCCGAGCCGTTACGCGGGATCACCACCGTATGCGTCGTGCCGTCGGTGGAAGTCGCTTGTACGGTTATCTGGCGCGCGCTTCCGAGCGAGATGAAGCTCGCTTGGAAGAACCTGTAACCGCGATAGTCGTGCGGATTGTTCAGATGGACCAGCGCTTCGTGCGTCCCGTTCTCATCGTGAATCCTGATGCGCGTTAACCAATCGATGGTGTTGTTCGGAAGGATCGGTCCATCCTTGTGAATCAGCTTCTGTTGAATGTCCACACACTCGACGGTGAAGGGAAGGCGGATGCCAACGCGCTTTATTTGATTGAGTTCGAAGCGTGGCTCTGACATCACCGACGACGACATCCCCGGCGCTAATTCCATCAATCCGTTGCGACCGAGCTGCGCCGTCATGAAGCCGCCGAAGAAGATCGTCAGCAAGGCCAAATGAACAGCGTAAGCGCCCAACCGATTCCACGCGCCGCGCTCGGCGAAGACGAAAGTCCGTTCGCCTTTGTCGGTGATGGTCGGTTTCAGGCCAGCGCGTCGGCAAGCTTCGGCGATGCGCGCGACGACTTCGTGCACGCTCTCGCCGTTCAAACAGAAGGTCACATTCGGTCGCTGCGAACGCAAGTAGGCTGGCGCCACCGTCTTTTTCGGACTTCTGATGTAGGTCCACGCCCCGGGAAAACGCTCGATCGATGCGAGCGTGATGTTGAGCGAAAGCAGCAGCAGCAGCGCGTTGAAATACCACGTGTGGTAGATGTCAAAGAAGCCGAGCGCTCCGTAGAGCACCCGCTGCGCCGGCGTCAGCTTGGCGTAGTACTCGGCGAAGCCATCGACGTTCTGCTGCATGACGAGCATGCCTATCATGCAGACGATGACCAGCAAGACGAGCAACACGATGCCGAAGCGCACCGAACTGAGCAATTTCAAGGTGCGCTCGAGCAGGCGTGTGAAAATCGGCACGCGCGCCGCACGAACGACTTGTTCCTTTGTTTCCGTAACCGCCGACATCAGCTTTAGTTCCTCGCTTCGTCGCTGCCCCATCATCGTAACGATGGACGCGCAGCGCGTCATAAAACTTTCGATATACCTGCTTGATCGCGCTTTCGAAGAGAAGTCGAGCAAGCAATCATAGCCGAGAACGCGCCGCTTTGTCATTCCGTTGCGGCTTCGCACGCCGATTATCTTCGCGAATCAATGGAAGAAGCGGCGCTTATTTACGAGCGCCAGCGGGCGGTTAGCAATCTTTTATGAGTCCGCAAAGCGCGCCACCATTGGCTAACGGCGCATGATTTGCGCGCTAGGTCCATCAAGGGGCAACGAAGCGCAAACGGCGGCGCAAACCGCGTTCAGCGAGTAGAGACGCGACAGAAATTTTAAATCGGCGTGACAGCTTATTGGGCGCATGAGGTTTCTGGAACTGCGCGAGATGGGAGTAAAATGGCCTGCGAACGGATCTCTGCTGTGAACGTGAGCGGTTCATCCGGCGAACGAGAAAGGGCCCTCGATGCCTACGACGGTCAAAGACGCGACGAGCACTAGAACGGAAAAGCGTACGGTTCGCCCGCGCGGTTTCAGCATCAATGGCAACGGTCACCGCAGCAATGGGTTTCGCGGTGGAGGTGGCGGCGGCGATAATAGCGGTCGCGACGATGCGGCACACGATCGGCGTCCGATCAGGTACAAGCTCGGTTTGGTCATCGGCCTCGTCGCCATCACGATGACGTTCGGCGCGCTGGCCGGAGCTTTCGTTCTTCGGTTGGCGACGAATCACGATTGGCAGCCGATCAAGATGCCATCCATTTTGTGGGCCAGCACCGCGTTGATCGTCGTAAGCAGCTTGACGCTGGAAGCGGCACGACGCGCGTTGCGCCAGCGATCTGCGCGTTCGTACAGCCGTTGGTTGTGGACCACGCTCGGGTTCGGTATCGGCTTTCTCGTCGCGCAACTTTTGGCTTGGCGCGAGCTGGTCGCCCGCGGCGTCTATTTGGCGACCAACCCGCTCAGCTCTTTCTTCTACGTCATTACAGGAGCGCATGGCTTGCATCTGGTTGGCGGCATCGCCGCGCTCGGTTACTTGATCGCGCGCGCAGAGACGCTTGATGCTCAAACCTTGACGCGGCAGCAAGCCGCATCCGAGGCGACGGCCATCTACTGGCACTTCATGGATGCGCTTTGGATCGGATTGTTCGCCCTTCTTTCGCTGTGGTGAGGGCGCTCTCTGCTCGGCGCACGACTGGCTGCTGCGGTTGAGAGTCCCACTTTCGTCTTCGGCGCTCGTTGCGGTGACCCATGGAAGCAGCGCACTGAAGACAGCATCATTTCGCTCGATCTGTTAACATAGCCCGCATCTGGTTCTTTCAGTTTCACAGACGAGGGAGAAGATCGAGCCGAGCATGAGACGTGTAATCTTCGCTGTGAGAGCGGGCTGCTTGCGTCTCTTCTGCGACCACAAGGGGCGAACTTCTTACATCGAATCAGCGATCTTGCGCACGCTGTCGGTGTTCTTCTTCATGGCAGCCATCAACGGTGGAATGAACGGTCAAAGCGAATCGCCCGCCGTTCCGCGCGACTGGCAAACTCACGCGGAAAGAACCGCGTACCGCGAAACGCCGCGTTACGCTGAGACGGTCGCTTTCAGCCGCCGCCTGGACCAAGCTTCCGACTGGATCATCTTCACTTCGTTCGGCGAAAGCGGCGAGGGGCGCGCGCTCCCATTGCTGATCGCGGCCAAAGACGGCACCTTCACGCCTGAAGCGGCAAGACGCGCGGGCAAGGCCGTGGTGCTCATTCAAGCCTGCATTCACGCGGGCGAATCGGACGGCAAAGATGCCGGGCTCGCTCTGTTGCGCGACATCGCCATCACCAAGGTGCGGGCCGACCTCATCGATCGCGTCGTCTTGCTCTTCATTCCGATCTACAACGTTGATGGACACGAACGTTTCGGACCGTACAATCGGATCAATCAAAACGGACCGACCGAGATGGGTTGGCGCGCAACATCCGCCGGGTTGAACTTGAACCGCGATTACATCAAAGCCGATGCGCCGGAGACGCGCGCTTGGTTGCGTCTGTGGAACCAATGGCAACCGGACTTGTTCATCGATTGCCACACCACGGACGGCGCCGATTTCCGCTACAACGTTACCTATCAGTTCGAACAGCACGAAAACGCCCCCCCAGCGACGCGTCGTTGGATGCAAGAGGTCTTCGAGCGGCGTGTTGTGCCAGCGGCGGAAGCGGTGGGCAATCTGCTTTCGCCCTACGTCGTTTTGCACGATGATCTTGATCCGAGCAAAGGCGTTGACGCCTTCATCTCGACGCCGCGTTTCGCCACCGGATATGTGCCGCTGGCGCGCAACCGTCCGGCGCTGTTGATTGAGACACACATGCTGAAACCATATCGCTCGCGCGTTCGCGGAACCTACGACTTATTACGCTTTATGCTCGAAGAAGTGAATAAAGATCCTGACGATTTGCGGCGCGCGGCGCGCGCGGCGGATGAGGAGGCTGCCTCGTGGGGGAAGGGCTACGATCCGCAAAGAAGGGTGGCTCTCGAGGTGCGCGCCACCGACGAAACGACGCCGATTGTCTTCAAAGGCGTCGCCTATCGGCGCGAGTTGAGCGAGGTTTCGGGGACGTTGCGCATCATCTACGGTACCGAGCCGCGCGACATGCAGATCCCCTTCTACAATCACGCGCGCACGAGTTTGGCAGTCGCTCCGCCGCTTTGCTACATCGTGCCGCCGCAGTGGCGGCAGGTCGCTGACCTGCTCATCGCTCATGGCGTGCGGTTTTCGAAGCTCGCAGAACCGACAACGCTCAGCGTCGAATCATACCGCTTTCGCAACGTGAAGTGGGCCAGCGCTTCGTTCGAGGGGCGCGTGTTGGTCTCGTTCGACGTGGAGCCGATCATGGAGCGGCGTACTTTCCCCGCTGGCTCGCTCGTCGTCCCGCTGGCACAACCATCAGCTCGCTTGATCATGCACATGCTGGAACCGGCAGCGCCCGATTCGCTCGTGCGGTGGGGATTCTTCAATGCGATTTTCGAACAAAAAGAGGATGGGGAAGAATATGTGCTCGAGGCTCTTGCGCGGCGCATGATGGGAGCCGATCCAAAGCTGAAGGCGGAATTCGAGGATCTGCTGACCAAAGACAAGAATTTCGCCGCTGATCCACGAGCCCGACTGCGCTTCTTTTATCAGCGTTCGCCCTATTGGGACGCGCAACTGAACATCTATCCGGTCGGACGTTTAGTCGCCCCAACGAATCTGCTTCTGGTCAATGGTTCGTGATCGACGGCGTCGCCCATCGATCACGAACCCTGTTCTTTGGTTAGACGGCGCGGCGCCCGGTTACCAAATTGATGATCAAAACCACAAGGGCAATGACCAGCAGCAGGTGAATAAGCCCGCCAGCCGTGACCTTGGTGATGACTCCGAGAAGCCAGAGCACCAACAAGATGACCAAAATCGTCCACAACATCTTTCGCTCTCCTTTATCAAGGCTCGCCGATGGCGGCAAGCGTTCTCCCAGTCCCCTTCAAAGTAGCGGAAGCAATGGACGTGCCAATGGTGACGGCAGCTCAATACGCGCTTTTTGCTCCGCGTTTCATGCAGTCCCCCGTGCCGAGTTCCATTCGCAGATGCTCTGATTCGTACGAAAATGCGTGGGCAAAGCGCGAGCGATGTCTTGATTCAAGGCGGAGTTGTCGCAGCGCGAAAGGCTTTTATGACGAGCTGGCTGATCGTTTGTTCGCCCGGCGGGCTACTTTGAGAAAGCTTCTGCGAAATTCGCCCGCGCCGTGCAGATTTAGCGGTGCTTGATTCCAGCGCCATTCCTTTTGTAACTTTAAGGGTTGTTCTAGGAACACTTCCGCTCGGATGTCATACCCCAGCGCATCGCGTTTGGAGCTGCCCATCCTGCAAGAACTCGTCGCTACGGGCGGGGCGGAACGAGTGCGATTCCTGTACGAACGTCTAGCCGGCTATTTCCCGCAGTTGACGCTCGTTGAGGACGGAGCTGTTGGGAGTTTCGCGGATCGACGTTGGCGCAGATTGGTGCAGCGTGCGGGCGAAGCCTTGGTTGAAAGGGGCGAGATCGAAAGATGGCGCGGGCGGTGGACGATCACCGCTGCCGGGCGGCGGCGCGTCAATGAAGAAGCGGCTCGATTTGAATTCGACAACGCTCTTGACGCATCATCTTCGCCAAAGAGGCCGCTCACGCACGCAGAAGCGCAGCGGATGTTGATGGAGATCGGGGTGATTTTGGGCTACCATGCTGAAGCTGAGCACGAGGGCTACGATGTCGTGTGGCGCGCCGACGCGGCCAGCCCGCGCATAAGCCATGTCTTCGAAGTGCAGCGACGCGGCAACCTCGACAGCGCGCTGGCGCGTCTGAAGCGCGCTTACGATGCGCAACGTTCGCGCCCGTTTCTCGTCGTCGCAAGCGAGCGCGATACTTCGTCGGCGACGCGCAGCCTCAGCGCCGCGCGTCACGGGGCTTTTCGCGAGATCGGGCGGGCGACGACGATCTTGAGCTTCGAGCAGGTTCGGCGCTTGCACTGTGCGCTTTCGCAGGTGCGCGATCTTTTGACGCCGCTCTTCGAGCGATGACGGCGGCGCGCGTGAAGCGACCAAGGAAAGTCTGCGACCGACATGACGACTGTCACGCCACCGCTGCGCAAACAGTATCTCGAAATCAAGAAGCGCCACAAAGACGCGCTGCTTCTTTTTCGCATCGGCGATTTCTACGAAGCGTTCGACGACGATGCGCTCACGCTCGCACGTGAGTTGGATATCGTTCTCACATCGAAGCCGATGGGCAAGCACCTGCGAGTGCCGCTGGCCGGCATTCCGCATCAGAGTCTCGAAAGGCATCTAGCGACGCTCATCGGGCGCGGTTACCGCGTCGCCATCTGCGAACAGTTGGAAGCGGCTCCCGCCAAGGGCAAAAAATTGATCGCGCGCGACGTGGTGCGCATCGTTACGCCCGGCACCGTCATTGAACCCGGTTTGCTAGAGAGCAAAGCGAACAACTATTTGGCCGCCTACGTTGCCGATGAGCGACGCGCTGGCATCGCTTACGCGGATGTTTCCACGGGCGATTTCGTCGCGACCGAGGTCGGTCTCGGCGCCGCCGTGGCCGAACTGCAACGCATCGCGCCCGCCGAGATTTTGGTCGCGCGAGACCAACCTTTCCCGCAGACCGAGGCGCCGGGGTTCGTCATGCGCGTCGATGCGGCCCTTTTCGATGCGTCAACGCTGCTTCGCCATTTCGGCGCGCGCACGTTGCGCGCGTTCGATCTCGAAGCCACGCCGCTTGCCGCGCGCGCCGCTGGCGCGATCCTCTCCTATTTGCGCGAAACGCAATCGGTCGCCATCGGCCACTTGACGCGCTTGCGTCGCTACGATGCGAGCAACTTCATGACGCTCGATGCGCAGACCGTGCGCGCGCTGGAGATCTTCGAAAGCCCCGCTGCTGATTCCACGCTGCTTGCGTTGCTCGACCGCACACGCACGCCAATGGGCGGGAGGTTGCTGCGCCGGTGGTTGCGCCAACCTCTGCTCGATGTCGCTGAAATCCTCCGCCGACAGAACTACGTCGAGTGGTTCGTTGAACGCGCTGACGCGCGCGCTGAGCTGAGCGCGGCGCTCGCTACGGTGCATGATCTGGAACGACTCTCGGCGCGCGCCCGGTCAGCTTCAGCCACGCCGCTCGAACTCCTTTCGCTGGCCCAGAGCTTGGAAGCGGTGCCGCGCGTGCGGGCCGTTCTGGGGCGGGAGCAAAGGCGTTTCGCTCCGTTGGTCGCTGCCTTGCCCGAGTGTCGCGCAACGGTGGAGACGGTGCGCCGCGCCATCTCGGACGAGATGCTACAGACGGGGCGTGGAGTCAACATCATCCGCGAAGGCTTCTCGGACGAATTGGATCGGTTGCGCGCATTGTTGCGCGATGGTCAGCGTTACCTGAGCGAACTGGAAGAACGCGAACGGGCGCGTACCGGCATCAAGAGCTTGCGCGTCGGTTACAACAAGGTCTTCGGCTATTACATCGAGGTGACGCGCCCGAACCTGCATCTGGTGCCCGCAGACTACACGCGCAAACAGACGCTGGTCAACGCCGAACGTTTCGTTACGCTCGAACTCAAAGAGTATGAGACCATGGTCGTGCGTGCCGAAGCGCGCATCGAGGAACTGGAAACAGGACTCTTCCGACGGGTGTGCGCCGAGGTCGGCAACGCGCGCGAAGAGATCATGGCGGCAGCTTCGACGCTCGCTCAACTCGATGCCATCGTCGCGCTGGCCGAAGTTGCTGCTGAGTGCGACTACGTCCGTCCGCGCGTCATCGAGGGACGACGCATCAAGATCGAGGCCGGACGCCATCCGGTGCTCGAGCGGCGCATCGGGCCGGAACGGTTCGTCGCCAACGATGCCCATCTCGGCGACGATGGGCCGTTGATCGCGCTGATCACGGGACCGAACATGTCGGGCAAGACGACCTACATGCGGCAGATCGCGCTCATCGTGCTGCTGGCCCAGATCGGTTCTTTCGTTCCGGCAAAGAGCGCTGAGATCGGCATCTGCGACCGCATCTTCACCCGCGCCGGTTTGTATGACCGCATCGGCAGCGGCGAATCGACCTTTATGACCGAGATGGTTGAAACGGCGCGCATCCTGCACCAAGCCAGCCCGCGCTCGCTCGTGCTCTTCGATGAACTCGGACGCGGCACTTCGACCTACGATGGGCTGGCTGTGGCACGTGCTGTGATCGAGTACGTGCACAACCATCCGCACCTCGGCTGCCGCACGCTCTTCGCTACGCACTATCATGAGCTGACGGAGCTTGAGTCCTTGCTCCCACGTCTAAAGAATTTTCATGTGGAAACGGCTGAACGGGGTGGCGAAATCGTCTTCCTCTATCGCATCGCGCCGGGCAGCGCCGAACGCAGTTACGGCGTCTATGCCGCAAAGTTGGCGGGACTCCCACCGCCGGTCGTGCGCCGCGCCAACGAGTTGCTCGCCGATTACGAACGGAGGGAGGCGTGCGGAAGAGCCGACGCCCATCTGGGGTCGCGCGCGCGCGTCGAACCGTTGATCGAGATGCTGCTCGCCCTCGATTTGGATTCACTCGCGCCAGTTGAAGCGTTGATGAAGCTCTACGAGCTGCGCCGCGAAGCGGAACGACGAGCGCAACGGCGCGGCGTGCGCAAAATGGCTTGATCACCGGACGAGACGAAACCTCGGTGAGAAAAGACATTCCTTGTCGCCTCGTTGATGAAGGGATGCCCTTTCATTCTTTCAAGCCGAATTCGGCGCCAGCGCTCTTTGCCGCCCTGTCATCGGAGCGCCATTCGTTTGCCGTTCGAGCGGCAAAAGGCTCACCCGCGAAAGTCGCTGGCTGAAAGACGGCCTAAACCGGATCGGTGTGAATCTGCACGCGCGCACGCGGAATCTCATCTTCGATAGCCCGTAGCACTTTGACGGTCAATTCGTGCGCTTCGTCGAGCCTCATCTGACGATCCACTTCAAGGTGAAGGTCGATGAATTTAACCGAGCCTGAACGGCGCGTGCGCAGGTCGTGAAAGCCGCGCACGCCTTGGTCGCGATAGCGGTTGATGATGGCCGCCACCTTTTCATCAACATCCAATGGCAAACGCCGGTCCATCAACACATCAACCGACTCTTTGCCCACGCGCGCTGCCGACCAGATGATGTAAAGCGAGATCGCCAGCGAAATGAGCGGGTCGATCATCAACCATTCGGTCTGTGCGACCAAGACGAGCGCGACCAACGCCCCGAGATTGGTCCAGATGTCCGTCAGATAGTGGGAAGCGTCGGCGTGCAACGCGGGCGAATCGGTGGCGCGCGCAACGCGGCGCAAACGAGCGACGAGCACGGCGCTTACCACGCTCGCGATGACCATCGCTGCGATGCCGAGCTTGGTCGAAGCGACGGGACGCGGCGACGCAATGCGGCGCAATGCCTCCACGATCAGAAAGAAGCCTGAGGCGGAGATGACGCCAGCTTGAAAGAGGCCAGCCAAGGATTCGGCCTTGCCATGACCGTAGGCGTGATCCTCATCAGCGGGGCGCGCCGCCGCGCGCACGGCGACGAAATTGATTGCCGAAGCGAAGATGTCCATGGTCGAGTCGAGTAGCGAAGCCCACACGCTGATCGAGCCCGTTATCCATCCGGTGGCTGCTTTGAGCGCCACTAGAAACGAGGCGATGATCACCGACAGACGCGCCGCACGCCTCTTGGCGCGCGATTCTTCGGCGAGCGAGAGCGACGTGTGAGATCCAAACGCAGCGGTCATAGACGTTCGCATGATAACACGAGGGATGTAGAGCGAGCGCGCTGCGCTTAGCGTGCGTCCCGCGAAAAGGGGGGCGGTTCTTTTTCGATCAAAAGCGCGGGCTGAAAAGCAAGTGCTGCTCGGTCGTCGCTGACCCGGGGCTTAGCGCCCGAAGGCATCTGGGCATTCAGAGATCTCTTGCACGACGCGGTTGCGTGCGCCGCGCGTGACGACGGCGACGCCAGCGAAGATCAACGCGGCGGCAACCCACGCGCGGTGGCTGATGCTTTCGCCGAGAACGAGCGGCGCGACGGCGAACGAGATCAGCGGCTGCAAGTAGATGTAGATCGCTACGCTCGACGGCGCGACGCGCCCGAGCGCCCAAGCGTTGAGGTAATAGGCGCCGACGGTCGGCACGAGCACGATGTATAAGACCACCAGCCGCACGGCCCACCCGAGATCGGCAAACGGGAACTCGCTCAGTTGATATAGTCCAATGGGGAGCGTTACGAGGCTGCCGAGGATGAAGATCAAAGCCGTCACCGTCAGCGCGCCGTAGCGACGGATGAGGTCTTGTGCGAGCGCGATGTATGACCCGTAAAAGAAAGTGTTGGCGACGAGCAGCAGATTGCCCAGCGTCGCTTGGTTTGAGAAGTCGCCGCGCAGCGGATCGACCAAATAGAGCACGCCCACCGCCGCCAGCACGATGCCGAAGACTTTGCTCGCTGTGAGCCTTTCGACCCCGAGCGCTACGCTTGCCAGCAGCGCGAAGACGGGGATGGCTGTTCCGAGCAGCGTCGCGTTGATGGCCGTCGAGAGTTCGAGCCCTTTGACGAAAAGGAACTGATTGAGGACGACGCCGAATAGACTGCAAAGCGCCAGTCGCCAGAGATCCCGGCGCTCGATGCGCGCCAGATGTGTGCGTCCGCCTTGCAACAGCGCGAGCGCAATGGCCGCGCCGACGACGCGGAACGCGACCAATCCCGTGCTCGGCAGCGAACGAAGCGCCACCTTGCCGAAGATGGGCCACGTGCCGAACATCAGTTGCACGAGCGTCAGCGCAAGGTGCGGTTTAACCCGCTGCCACAGCGCGCGCTGCGTCGCCGATCCTGTTTCGATGGAGCGCAAAGCCCAAAGAGCAGCTTGAAAAAGGGAAAGACGGCGAGACCATGTTGGTTTGCCGCCGCAGGTTCGCTCGCAGGCCGGGCGGTGGACGCCGGTTCCGACAGCGCCCGGCTCGCGTTTCAAATGAGTCGGTCGCGGGCTTTTCTTCGGTCGAAGATGCTAGCTGTACTCGCCAGCGCGTGCGCCCGTGCCTTCGCCGGAGCGGGGGACTTGCCCGCTTGCTTCTGCGCCCTTTCCCTACGGCGCGGGCGTTTCATTTCGCTCGCGCTCTTTTGTCTTTTGTTGGGTTCCCCGTTCTTTCATCTCATCACCTTGATGGGGGTCATCAGACTAGCAACATCAATGGGTTCTCCAAAATCTTCTTGAAGGTTTGCAGGAATCGCGCTCCCGTCGCCCCGTCGATGAGGCGGTGATCGCATGACATCGTCACGCGCATCAACTGCCGGATGGCGATCTCGCCGTCGCGCACGACCGGTTTGGCGGTGACCGCGCCTACGGCGAGAATGGCCGCTTCGGGCGGATTAATGATCGCCGTGAATTCATCTATGCCGAACATGCCGAGGTTGCTCACGGAGAAGGTCGCGCCCGTGTACTCTTCCGGTCGCAGTTTGCGTGCCCGTGCACGTTCGGCGAGCTCGCGTATTTCACGGCTGATCGCGCCGATGCTCTTCAAGTTGGCCGCACGCACAACGGGCGTGATCAACCCATCGTCGAGCGCGACGGCGACGCCGATGTCCGCCTGTTTGTAGTAGCGAATCGCCTTGTCTTGAAACGAAGCGTTAACTTGCGGGTGCTGCATCAAGGCGACGGCGGCCACCTTGACGATGATGTCGTTGACGCTGATTTTGAGTTCGGGATCGAGTTCGTTGAGCGACCGGCGCAGTTCCATTGCGCGGTCCATCTCGATCTCGGTCGTCAAAAAGAAGTGCGGTACGGGGCCGAGCGAAGAGGCCAAGCGTCGTGCAATGGTCCGGCGCATCTCGGTGATGGGAACATCTTCGTAGGTGGCTGCTTCGCGCGCTGTTGGGCGTTCAAGCGTCGGCAGTGGAGCTTCCACCGGCAGAACCGGCTCGGCTTGACGACTCGCTTGAATGGCCGCTTCGATGTCGCGTTTGATGATCCTTCCACCGGGGCCGCTGCCTTTGAGCGCGCGCAAATTGATCCCGGCTTCGGCAGCCATGCGCGCGGCGATAGGAGAGACGAAGATGCGTTCGCCCGTTTGCTCGCCGTTGCTTCGAGCCGTTTCTTGCACGTGCGTCTCGGAACGGGCTGCGGTTGGCGGCGATTCCACCGTTGATTCCGTTTGCTTGGCCGGTTGTGCGCCGCCGTTCGGTTTGCCTTCGACTTCGGCCAGCAGCGCGGAGATGTCCTCGTCAGCTTCGCCGACGATGGCGATCGCGTGGCCGAGCGGGACGGACTCGCCTTCGTGGACCAGTATTTTGCGCAAAATGCCGGAGACGTTGGCGGTCACTTCCATGGTCGCTTTATCGGTATCGACTTCGGCGATGGTTTCACCGGCAGAGATCGAGTCGCCTTCCTTTTTGAGCCAACGCGCCAGTTGTCCCTCCTCCATCGTCGGAGAAAGTTTGGGCATGACGATCTTGGTTGCCATTTCTCTCCTCGGGAAATTAAGAAGATTTCAGAAGGGCACGGGAAAAAGCTCGGCTCCCGCTTCGCGCCCGTCTCACGTGTATGTCACTTCGCGCACGGCCGCGACGATGCGCGCAACATCTGGGATGGCCAGACTTTCGAGATTTTTCGCATACGGCATCGGCGCATCAGCGCCCGAAACCCGGCGCGGTGGCGCGTCCAGATAATCGAAGGCGCGCTCGACGACTTCGGCGCTGATCTCAGCACCAACGCCGCAAAAAGGATGCGACTCCTCGGCGATGACGATGCGGTTGGTCTTCTGCACCGATTTGACGATGGCGTCGATGTCGAGCGGACGAATGGTTCGCGGATCGATCACTTCGCACGAGATGCCCTGCTTTTCGAGTTCTTCAGCGGCGCGCAGGGCCACCGGAACCATGAGCGAACGGGCCACGATGGTCACGTCCGTGCCTTCGCGTTTGATGTCAGCGACCCCGAGCGGGATGATGAAATCTTCGTCTTCAGGGACTTCGCCTTTGGTCCCGTATAGTCTTTCTTGCTCCATGAAGATGACCGGATCATCGTCGCGAATAGCGCTCTTCAACAGCCCCTTGGCATCAGCTGGCGTCGAAGGCATGACCACTTTCAGCCCAGGAAAGTGCGCGTACCAGGATTCGAGCGCTTGTGAGTGTTGCGACGAGACTTGGTAAGCCGAGCCGTTCGGCCCACGAAAGACGATCGGCACTTTGAACTGCCCGCCCGACATGTAGAGCATCTTGGCTGCCGAATTGATGATCTGATCGGTGGCGAGGATCGAGAAGTTGAAGGTCATGAATTCGATCACGGGGCGCAGGCCGACCATCGCCGCGCCGACGCCGAGGCCAGCGAAGCCGAGTTCGCTGATGGGCGTGTCGATGACGCGCTTTGGCCCGAACTCGGCGAGCAAACCCTTGGAGACCTTGTAGGCGCCTTCATAAGCGCCAACCTCCTCGCCCATCAAAAAGACGCTCTCATCACGGCGCATCTCTTCGCGCAAAGCTTGATTGAGCGCCTCGCGCATGGTCAACACAGGCATCGAATCGGATCCTCCAAAAACAGAGAAGAACTAGCTAGCGAAACTGCTGGACGCTCGACCGCTTCAACCCTTTTACTTCCTCAGCGGGTTGGCATAGACGTCGGTGTAAAGCTCTTCGGGAGCGGGCCACGGGCTCTCCTCGGCGAACCGCACGGCGCGTTCGACTTCGTCGCGCACGCGCTGTTCGATCTCGTTCATGATCGCGTCATCGAGCAAACCCTTCTCGCGCAAGTTATTGCTCAGCAGCTTGATCGGATCGCGCTGCTGATACTGCTCGATCTCGGCGCGCGTCCGGTAGTTGCCCGGATCGGACATCGAGTGGCCCATGTAGCGGTAGGTGCGCACTTCGAGCAGGGTCGGCAGCGATTCGCGCCGCGCACGCTCGACGGCGCGCATGGTCGCTTCGCGCACGGCCAGCACGTCCATGCCATCGACGAACTCAGAGGCCATGCCGTAAGCGCAAGCCTTTTTGGCGATGTCTTGCAAGGACATGGCGCGCGCCAGCGATGTCCCCATGCCGTACTGGTTGTTTTCGCAGATGTAAACGCAGGGCAGCTTCCACAACTGCGCCATGTTCATCGACTCATGAAAAGAGCCCTGATTGACCGCCGCTTCGCCGAAGAAACAGAGCGTCACGCGATCTTCGTTGCGGTATTTGGTCGCAAAAGCGATCCCCGTGGCGAGCGGTATCTGCCCGCCGACAATGGCATGGCCGCCGAGGAAGTTCACGCTCGCATCGAAAAGGTGCATCGAGCCGCCTTTGCCTGCTGAACAGCCGCCGGCTTTGCCGAAAAGCTCGGCCATGACCTCTTCGGCGCTCATCCCCTTGGCGAGCGCGTGTCCGTGTTCACGGTAACTTGCGATGACGTAATCGTCTGGACGAATGGTCGAAATAGCGCCTACGGCGACGGCCTCTTGGCCGATATATAGGTGGCAGAAACCGCCGATCTTGCCGAGGCTGTAAGCCTCTGCTGCCTTCTCCTCGAAGCGACGGATGAGGACCATCTGATAGAGGAGGTGCAGAAGCAGATCGCGATCGGTTTCGGCAATGCGCGCTTGTTGGTCCTCTTTGCGTCGTTCATGCTCGGCGCGAAGCTCTTCGGTGGTCGCGACTTCTGCTGCTCCGTCGACGGTGGTGACGGTGCTGAGCTCGTCGGCCTGTTGACGTGATGATGATGTTTTTTTGTTGTTCATCTGGCTAGCAGCTCTCATCTTCTCGGACTTGAGGGCGCGCTCTCGCCGGCGTCGCTTTTCGAGCGGTTCGAAGCGGGAACGGGAAACAGCGCGTCTGCGATCTCGCCAGCGGGGGCCAAACCCCACTCGTCAAACTTCAGCGATTGAACCAAACAGCAATTATACGCGAGCGCGCGTCGGAGCGCAAAAAGAGGTCGCTTCCGGTGCCGAGACAAGGTGCATCCGCCACGACGCTTCGATGTAGCGAAGCGGTTTGCAAAAAAAGAGGCGCATGCTCGCGAAAGAGGGCATGCGCCGATCAAGGATTGACGGAGGTAACGCCTTCAGCGGAAGGCGTCGAGGGAAGCAAGAGAACCTGTATCGGACAAGGGGGCGAGTTTACGCGCGTGCTTGTCGCGTTGCATGTTTCGGTGCGCGCTTTCGAGCAGCTCTTCCATCGTCTCGCCGTCTTCTGGAAAGGCTGCAACTCCAACGCTCATCCCGACGTGGATGATGCGCCCCGTGCGGACTGAAAAACGGTGCGACTCGACCGCGGCGCGAATCCTTTCGGCCACCGATGCGGCCACGTCGCGCGAAGCCATAGGCATCAACGCGACGAACTCGTCGCCGGCAAAGCGGGCCAAGACGTCCATTTGGCGGAGCTGTTTTTTGATTAGCTCGGCGACGCGCGCTAAAAGCCGATCTCCGACGCCGTGCCCATGAGCGTCGTTGACTTGGCGGAAACCGTCTAGGTCCATGCTGAGCACGGTGAGCGGCTCGCGCCCGACGCGCTTCGATTCGGCGAGGCGTTGTTCAAGTATCAGGCGAAAGGAGCGCGCATTTGGCAACTCCGTCACCGGATCGGTAAGAGCGCTTTCCCGCGTGCGCTCGAAGGTGAGCGCGTTGTTGAGCGCCACCGAGGCGTGTTGCGCGACCGACTCGAGCAGACGCACGTGTTCCGCCGTGTAGGACGAACGTTTGGTCGAATAGAGCGTGATCGCGCCAAAACTACCGGCCTCGTGAACGAGCGGCGTAGCGAGCACGCAGCGCACCGCGCGCATGATCTCTTCCGGTAGCCCCGTGAGATCAAGCTCCGGCGGCGTGTTGCACAAAGAGCGGCCGTTGGCGATAACCCAACCGGTGATCCCCTCGCCGATGCGTACGCGCCGTTGCGCAAAAGCTTCCGCATGATCGCCGAACGCATGCAAAGCCTTGGCCATGCCACTTCGCTCGTCCACGACGTAAATGACGCACGTTTCAAAGGGGAGAATGGCGCGCAGCTTGCTCGCGATGATCGTTACCGTGTCCTGCAGGTTGAGTGATGACCCGATGGTTTGTGCGATCTCGTGCAACGCGAAGACCTCGCGCTGCGCTTCGACGATGGACCGAAAAGCCACGTCGTCCTCTTTCATGCGAAGTTCGCCCGTTGCCAGTCCCGCATCTGGCACGGCATCGGTCATCGAAATGCTTTCGCGCACCTGCTCCTCGATATCTTGCTCGGCGATGAGTTGATCGAAGCGTTCGACGTTGGCGATGAAAGTCTCGACGATGCGTGGGTCGAAAGAGCTGCCCGATAACCGACGAAGCAACGCCAGCGATTCCTCGCGCGTCATGCCGCGCCGGTATGGCCGGTCGCAGCGCGTCGCGTCGTAGAAATCGACCACCGCGATGATGCGCGCCACCAGCGGAATCTCTTCGCCGCGCAGGCCACGCGGATACCCGGTGCCGTCCCATTTCTCGTGGTGATAACGGACGATCTCCTCCACTGGATAGGGAAAACCGACGCGCCGAACGATGTCGGCCCCAACCACTGTGTGGATCTTCATCTTTTCGAACTCGGCCGCCGTTAGTTTGCCGGGTTTGTTCAAAATGTATTCGGGCACGGCGAGTTTGCCGATGTCGTGGAGCAAGGCACCGGCCTCCAACGCGCGCAGTTCCGCTTCGCTGACGCCGAGCACGCGCCCGAGTTCCATGGCGTAGATTTGCGTGCGCCGAACGTGGCCATGCGTCGTCTGGTCCTTGGCGTCGATGGCAATCGCCAGCGACTCGACCATGTTCATGTGAAGCCGTGCGATCTCTTCCAAGTGCTTGCGCCTTTCCGCTTCAGCCCGTCGGATCTGCGTGATGTGCCGCACGTTGAGTCGGTTGAGCAAGTAAACGAAAGCGACGACGAGCGCTCCGACGAAGAGAAAAGATGGATCGCGATCGTACCACGCTGTGTAAAAGAGCGCTGCGACGGCAGCGCTCGCCATCTGCGTTAGAGTCGCCCAAAGCAGAGCTTCGCGCGACCACTGCAGCTTGCTCGACGTTTGCAGACGGGCGAAAGCGAGGTCGGCGGCGCCGATCAGCCCATGTTGCACGAACGCCATCGCCGTCAATGGTAAAAGCAGAACGCCGAGCGAGGCACCGCCAGCAACGGCAGCGGGGTTGTCAATGACGCTCACCAGCAGTTCGAACGCCGAGGCCGCGACGTAAGTCGCGACGACGTTTGCAGAGGCCAAAAGAAGAAAGCGCGCGCGTCTTCGATGACGAGCCGCCAACGGCCCAGCAACGGCGGCAAGCACGGTCGCCGTCGCCGCACCCTGCACCATGGCCCCCAGAAGAATGAAAATATCAGCTAGCGAGCGATGCCCGATCGCTTCACGATCGTCCTCAATGCCAAGGTCAGCTGTGATCGCAAAGTGTGCGGCGAAAATGGTTAAAACCAGTAGCGCACCGAGCCAGCGAAGCCGCTCCGTGGTGGCTTGCCGTGATACTTCGTGTGCCGCTGAGACCAAACAGAGGATGGCTGCCGCTGAAATCAGCACGAGAAAGGCTACCCAACTCCGTTGGTGAATGATCTGCCGAGCAGATTTCATGAGAATACGAGCAAGACCCTAATAAAAACTACGAAACCGCCAAGAGGACCTTTGCGGGAGAGTTTGTTAAAACTTGCCAAACTTTGTTTGGCAAAAGCAAGGTAACTCTTTTCTCCTTGCGTGTCAAGGGGTTTTTGCCGTCGCGCGCCGAAGGCTTTTCGTTTACGGCCCATGCATGCGCTGCACAAGTTTGCCGCTCTGTGCTCGGTGCGACTCGCGTTTTGACCTTCTTGCGGTCGCCTTCCGTTGGGCCGAGGTGCTATGCTAGGGAGCGTGACTCTCTCCTATTGGCATCTTTCCGCGGAGAAAAGAGGACGCGTCGAGCGCGATGTTTGCATCGTGGGCGGCGGCGTCGCTGGCGCAAGCATCGCTTGGTGGCTCAAGCGTACGGAACCTAAGCTGCGCGTTGCGGTCGTCGAAGCGCGATTCATCGGCGCCGGAGCATCAGGCAGAAACGCCGGGATGGTTTTGGCTGGGTTGGCCGACCACTACGATCTGATGACGGAGCGTTATGGCCGCGAGCGAGCACGCGCAGTATGGGAGGTGACATTGGAGCATCAGCGCTGGTTACGCGAATTCATCGCCGAGACGGGCGCTGACGTGGAACTCGAACCGTGCGGCAGTTGGCGGGTGGCGCTGTTGCCGGAGGAGCGCGAACATCTGATGCGGTCGGCGGAGTTGTTGCGGGCCGATGGTTTTGAAGCGGAGTATGTGGCGCACGATCCGCTCGGCGTCGGGTTTCACGGCGCGCTCGGCATCCGAAGCGACATGGGAGTACACTCCGTCAAGCTCGTGCGAGCGTTGCTGGAGGCTGCGGGAGCGGAGGTGTTCGAGGGGTGCGAGGCCGACGCGATCGAGCCTTCCAGCGCGGGCGTGCGCGTGCGCACGCGGCGCATCGAGTTGACGGCGCGTTATGTGTTCATCGCGCTCAACGCCTATGCTGGGCTTTTCCACCCGTTCTTCAAACGTTTCATTGCGCCCCACAGAGGGCAGATGCTCGTCACTGCTCCCATTGGCGAGCGGCTCTTCGACCGCTTGGTTTACGCCCATCACGGCTACATATATTTTCGTCAGTTGCGCGACGGACGCCTGCTCATCGGCGGTTTCCGTCATCTTTTCCGCGAGCGCGAAGCGACCATCGTTGACGAAACGACGCCGGAAGTTCAGGAGGCGCTCGAGGATTTCTTACGGCAGAAGTTTCCCCAAGCGGCTGCCGCTTCGGTCGAAGCGCGATGGGCAGGGGCGATGGGGTTCTCGACCGACGGGTTACCGGTGATCGGGCGATTGCCGCTGAGCGAGCGTATCATGTATGTGGTCGGATTCACCGGACACGGGTTCGGTCTAGCGCTGGAAGTCGCGCGTCGTGCTGTGCTTTCGTGGCGGACGGGCGCGTCGGATGCGCTCTTCGGTGCGGAAAGATTAGAAGAACTGGCCCTGGGAGAGACGGCCCCTTGCAAGGCTTAGGCGAAACTCGCGCTTTGGGCTTGACGAAAGGCGAAAAATCGTGTATTCCCCGCATCTTGTGCTACACTTCGCACGGAAAAGTTCTCTCCACGCGAGTGGTAGCACAGGCATCGCTCGCTCCGCATGGAACCTCGCGTTCCGAGCCTCGCTCTGGCTTTCACAAAAGGAGCGTGCGAGCGCGGAGTGATGAACGGTTCGTCGCGCGACGAACCGCTTTGGCTGGGCTTCGTTCGAACGCCTCAAAGGCGCGGCTGGCGTGGACGAAGTCCTTGGGTGAAACGGCATCGAGTCGCGGGCGGGTCGCTGCACGCGCCGCAGAAGCTCGCAAACACGGCTCGATCAGAAAGACTTGACCCCTGAATCAAGGGCGACAGGAGGAAATTTAGATGCGACGAACTTTGGCTCTTGTGGCTTTGTTGGCGGCGACGGTCGTCTGGGCTGGCTGTCCCGGACCGGAGAACGCGAACAATGCCAATATGAACGCTAACATGGGCATGATGAATGCCAACGCTGGCATGGGAACCATGAACGCCAACATGGGGACCATGAACGCCAACATGGGCACTATGAACGCCAACATGGGAATGACCAACGCTAACATGGGTGCCATGAACCGCAACATGGGAATGACCAACGCCAACATGGGCGCCATGAACCGCAACATGGGCACCATGAACCGCAACATGGGAGCGAACGCCAACCGCACTCCGTAGTGCCCGCGCTAGAAAGCCGACAAACGAGCGAGGCGCGCTTGAGTTACGGCGCGCCTTTCGTTTCCCCGCCGCGTTGACATCCAAACTTATTCCCCGAAGAGCATGAGGTCGCCCCTGTGTCGGCAATCGCCGTTTTCATCGAACACGCCATCTCGCGATGAAGCCCGATGGTCCGGCGACCAGTTCGCCCAAATTGTCGCTCGGAATGGATCTCGTGGCGCTGCTTCGCGGCAAGCGCGCGACCTCGGTCGGCGCTTTCGAGTAAAAGCGTCGTCCCTTCCGCTTTTCCCATCGCTTCAACTCCCTTTGCCCAGTCGGCCCTTTTAGAGAAAGCGCGATGGTTGATCCCGCGAGTCGGTGTTCGGCGAGCGTATTGGTTGCGGCGCGTCCCCGTGTTGCCCGTCAAGCGCCGCGCGTCTTTCGGTCTAGTTGCGCCGCCAATTCGTCGGGCGAGGTGGTCGGCTGAAGGCACACGCTCTTCTCACACACGTAGGCAGTGGCGCGTCCGCCGAGGAGCGGGCGTTGGCGAAGCAGTGGAAGGCGCGCTTCCTGCTCGGGGGCGCACTGCTGGACCAGTACTTTATTGGGCAAGTACCGTCGCCAGATCTCGGCGCGCAACGCATGCAGAAGCGGGTCGTCTGCCGAAGGGGCGACGAGAGCGATCTCCAGCGGGGGCGAAAGGTAGAAGTCGAGGGCACCGAGCGCGTAGCCAAAGGCCGATGGATAGCTCAGCATCGCGTCGCGCATGATGCGCAGCGTCGCGACCGCGTAGCGGTTGAACTGCTCCTCTCCCGTAAACGTTGCCAAGCGGAGCAAAAGGTCAGCGGCGACGGAATTGCCCGAAGGCGTTGCGTCATCGAATAGATCTTTATTGCGCACGATCAAATTTTCGTGGTTGCGCCCGGTGTAGAAGAAGCCGCCTGCCTCTTCGTCCCAAAACTCGGCGATCATCCGGTCGGCCAGCGTTTCGGCCTCTTCGAGCCAGCGCATCGCGCCTGTGGTTTCGTAAAGGGCCAGCAGCCCGCGCGCAAAGTAGGCGTAATCGTCCAAGTAGGCGCTGAAACGCGCGCGGCCATCCTTGTAACAGTGAAGAAGCGCGCCATCGTGGCGTAACTGGTCCAGAACGAAGAGCGCGTTGCGTTCGGCGATGGCGCGGTAGTCGTCGCGCTCAAGCACCGCCGCGGCTTCGGCGAAGCTTTGCAACATCAAGCCGTTCCACGCCGTCAGTATCTTCTCGTCGCGCGCCGGTTTCGGACGCTCCTCGCGCGCCGCGAAGAGTTTTGCGCGCGCTTCTGCGATCACCCGCCGCGCTTCTTCAAGCGTTAGGTGGAACTCGTGCGCGACCGTTTCGAGCGGGCGGGCGACATGAAGCACGTTGCGCCCCTCGAAGTTGCCCTCCGCTGTAACGCCATAATGCGCGCAGAAGAGTTCTGCCTCGTCAGCCGCGAGCAGCTGGAAGATCTCGTCTTTGGTCCAAACGTAGAACCTTCCCTCTTCGCCCTCCGAATCGGCGTCCTGCGTCGCGTAGAAGCCGCCTTCTTCGGCGAGCATTTCGCGGCGAACGTAATCAAGCGTCTCGGTCGTCGTGCGACTGAAGAGCGGGTCTTCGGTCATTTGGTAAGCGTGGAGGTAGAGGAGGGAAAGAAGAGCGTTGTCATAGAGCATCTTCTCGAAATGGGGCACGAGCCATCTTTCATCAGTCGAGTAGCGGTGGAATCCGCCGCCCAGTTGATCGTAGATGCCTCCTTCGGCCATGCGTCGGCAGGTGAAGACAACCATCTCGCGGGCATCTTGGCGTCCGGTTCGCTGGTGGAAGCGGAGCAGAAACTCCATGTTCATAGCTGCCGGGAATTTCGGCGCGCGTCCCCACCCGCCGTTACGACCATCGAAGGATCGGGCCAAAGCTTCGTAGGCGCGTTCGAGCAGTTCGGCAGAGAGCATCTCGGGCGAGGCTTGCGTTGCCGTCATGCGTCGAAGCGCTGACAGTACGCTCTGCGCTGATTCTTTGACGCCTTCCGGATCGTTGCGATAGGCTTCGGCCACGGCCAACAGCACGCGCCGAAAACCGGGCATGTTGTAGCGGTCTTCGGGCGGAAAGTATGTCCCGCCGTAGAAGGGGACCAGATCGGGCGTCAGAAAGACCGTCAGCGGCCAACCGCCGTGTCCGGTCATCAACTGCACGGCATGCATGTAGATCTGGTCCAGATCAGGCCGCTCTTCGCGATCGACCTTGATGTTGATGAAGTTTTCGTTCATCAAACGAGCCGTTTCCTCTGACTCAAACGACTCGCGTTCCATGACGTGACACCAGTGACAAGCCGAATACCCGATGCTCAGTAAAATTGGCTTGTTTTCGCGGCGCGCCCGTTCGATCGCCTCATCGCCCCAGGGGTACCAATCGACCGGATTGTGCGCGTGTTGTAGTAGATACGGACTCGTCTCGTTGATGAGCCGGTTGGTGTAGCGATGCTCGCCCGAAACTGGTTGCTGCGCCATCGGAAATCTATCCTTTCTCGCGACGATTGTAACAGTTCGCGCGCCACGAGCAAGCGCGCTTGAGACGAAAGCCGCGAAAAACGATCGGCGATTGAGCTTGATGTGCCGATCGTCGTGCGAAGCCGAGCCGCGATCTTGTGCCGAGCGCGATGGGTTGCCTGCCGCAGGGCGCTTTCAGCCGAGGCGCGATAGGTCTTCGCCCGGGACAGCGACGATGCCGCCAGCATCTTCCGGCGCGACCTTTCCGTGCGCGGCCGCTTCCGCGGCGAAGAGCATACGCAGAAATGGCGGTGCAATCAGCGTCGTGGCGACCGACATGAAGAGCACCACGGCGTAAAGCTCTTGTTCGACCACACCGAGTTGCAACCCGATCAGTGCGACGACGATGCCGACCTCGCCACGCGGCGCCATGCCAACGCCGACCTGTGCCATGCGGCGCCAGCCCATTCCCCAAGCGCCTGCACCGCAACCGATGAGTTTGGTCAAAAGCGCGATCACTGTGACGATGAGAGCCAGCACAGCGACGCTTGCGCGCCCGAAGACTTGAAGATCTAGTTGCATGCCGATGTTGACCAGAAAGAAGGGGACCAGAAATTCCGTCACGCCCGACGTCTGCGTGTGAACGTCGTGATCGTTCTCCACAGCTTCGGCAAGCGCCATTCCGGCCAGAAAGGCGCCGATGATGGCGGCGATCCCGATTTTGGCTGCGGCCACTGACAAGCCCAAACAGATGACCAGCGAAATGACGAAGAGCGCATTGCCGATGCGCAACTTCGCAAAGCGCGGAGCGATGCGCGTCAAGGCAGGGGCGCCGACGAACGCGACGAACGCCGTAAAAGCCACCGCCGCTGCTGCAGTCGCGCCGATCTCCCAGTACTTGACTTCGCCTGCGGCCAAGCTCGAAACGACGGCAAGCACCAACAAACCCAAGATGTCGTCGATCACCGCCGCGCCCAAAATGATGCGGCTCGTCGGCGCATCGAGCAGCCCCATCATCGAGAGGACGCGCGCCGTGATTCCGACCGACGTCGCCACCATCGCCGTGCCGAGAAAAAGCGCTTCGATTTGGTCGCCGCCCCACGCACGCATAAGCAACCATCCGCCAGCAAACGGCACGACCACGCCGAGCACGGCGACGGTCATCGCGCGCCCGCCGACGCGCAAGATGGCGCTCGGTTTCGTTTCCAATCCGACCGTGAAGAGGAGGAAGATGACGCCCAGTTCAGCCAGTGCGCCAGTTAATTCCGACGGTGCAACGAGCTTCAGCGCGCTCGGTCCGATGATGATGCCAGCGAGTATCTCGCCGACCACCGCTGGTTGACGAAGCCGTTCGAAGATCTCGGCCATGACTTTGGCCGCCGCCAGCATGATGAAAAGAGAGAGGAGCGTAGTGACTTCTGCGCCCGCCGCGAAAAAGAGGTTGGTCATTTTTCAGCCTCCGTTTGTAGTTCATCGAATCATGGAGAAAATAGTGCGCGAAAGCAAAATCGAGTTAGTCTACTCGCAGCACAGGTCCCTTTATGATGAACGCTCCGCTCGTTAAACCGGCTTAGCTCAAAATGGATGCTCACAAAGCGTCGCGCGTTGGAGCGGTCTATTTAACTTTACGCGTGCCACATGGTTCAAATGGATGCTCGCAACGTATCGCACGACCATCAGGTGACGTCCTCTCCTCAATTAATTGAGGGCATCCCCAAAGGAATGGACGCGAGGATAAAGCCTCGCGCTTTTCCGGTCTCCTCGTACTTTTTCCGGAGGTGCCAGAGGAGGCCGTTGTAGACCTTGGTGGCGCAGTACATGGCGTTCCGGAGGAGGGCTTCCGTCTCGGGATCAGGGTGGATCTGTGCCTTGAGCGTCAGGAGTGGCATCGGCTCTTCAGTATTGTATTATATGCGAGGGGGTGCGGTGTATCCCCTCAATGAATTGAGGGGGATGACAGCCCCCTCGCGCTCCCCCGTTTTTCTAAAGATTGGCCGCCCCCTTTTTCTTTCGCGTCGAGCCACAGTTTGCTCGGACGTCCAGCCATGGTGCGCTGAAGTCGCGCCGAAGCGTTTCACATCGGATGGCGTGGCGTCTCGCCGCGATCCGAAGCTTGCGATTTCGCATACTCTCTTCCAATAAACGTAGCTCACAAGTGAATAGTTTCGCTGCGATCCGAAGCTTGCGATTTCGCCTTGGGCTGCCGAGGCTGCCAAGTGGCCGTCCCACAGGCCGGCAGTGAAATCTCACCGCCGTTCGTGCTACGATGAGCGGAGGTTGTGATGGGGGGAAGGAGATGAAAGCGACCACTGAAGGCATTGGACTTCCGCCGCCGAACTGGCAAGGGTTGGAGATCCGCTCGACTCCGCGCGAGGAGATGAACCTCTATCCGCTCGATACGTTCCCTTACGAGTACGTCGGGCGGGAAATCCGCATCCATTTCGAGATACCGGAGTTTACGTGCATCTGCCCTTTCTCCGATTTTCCGGATTTCGCGACGATTCGCATCGAATACGTGCCGAACGAGCGGTGCATTGAATTGAAGAGCTTGAAGCTTTACATCAACTCTTTTCGTCAAGTGAAGATCTTCCACGAACACGTGATCAACGTTATCCTCGAAGATTTCGTGCGCGCCTGCGATCCGTTGCGCGTTGAGATCGAAGGCGACTTCAACGTCCGCGGCAACATCAAAACGGTTGTGCGCGCAAGCTATCAGCGACCGCAACGAGAGAAATGACCGTGTTGACGATCGCCATCATCGCTGCCGTCGCCGCCGTCGCCGCCGTGCTTGCGTGGCGTGCGGTGCGCTTCGTCATCAGGCTCGTGCTCGCCGGCATCATCTTGCTCGCCGTCACCGTCGGCGCGCTCATCTGGTGGCGCAGCGCGCAAATCTCACCGCCCAAAGAACAACGTCCCGCGCCACGGCGTGCGGTGCTGCGCTAGGTCGTGGCGGAAGCGCAAAGAGAACTGAGGACGCCGGAGGCGTCGCGCTTTTGGCGGCGTTACCGCGAACTTTCGCGCAACGTCGTCGCCATCAGCTTCGTCAGCCTGCTCAACGACGCTTCGAGCGAGATCATCTACCCGTTGTTGCCTCTCTTTCTGGCGTCGGCGCTGGCGACTTCGCCCGCTGCCATCGGCCTGATTGAAGGCGCCGCCGAATCGGTGTCGAGCTTGCTCAAGCTCTTCTCGGGTTACTTCAGCGACCGTCGCGGAAAGCGCAAAGGGCTGGTCGTTTTCGGGTATGCTCTGGCCGGAGCGGTTCGACCGCTGTTGGCTTTCGCCTCTTCTTGGCCGCAAGTGCTCATCATTCGCTTGACGGATCGCATCGGCAAAGGGATCAGGAGCGCGCCGCGCGATGCGATGATCGCCGATTCATCTCCATCTCACCTGCGTGGGTTGGCTTTCGGCTTCCATCGGGCGATGGACCATGCTGGGGCGGTTATTGGACCGCTTCTCGGTTTTGCGATCTTGTGGCTGATCGCTGCCGATCCGGCCCAGCCGACGGCGACCGATTATGCCCGAGTCTTCCTCGTCGCTTCCGTTCCGGCGCTGGCTGCTGTTGGCGTTGCGGCTTTCGTTGTGCGCGAAGCGGCGACCGCGAGCGCAGACGCAAATGCGACGGCGGCTCGTCCGAAGCTCTCTTTGCGCGGCTTCGACTCCAACTTCCGTCGTTTGCTCTTCGTCCTCGCTCTTTTTACGCTCTCGAATTCGTCCGATGCGTTTCTGCTCTTGCGCGCGCAAGAGACGGGCGTCGCCGTCGCCGCCGTGCCGGTGTTGTGGGCCGCGCTGCACGTAAGCAAAGTGACGAGTTCGCTGGTTGGCGGGAATCTGTCCGATCGCGTCGGGCGCAAGCCGATGATGGTGATCGGCTGGTTGCTTTACGGAGCGGTTTACGCTGGCTTCGCCGTGGTCGAGCGCGCGTGGGCGGCGTGGGCGCTCTTTCTCATCTACGGCATCTATTTCGGGCTGACCGAAGGGGTCGAAAAAGCTCTGGTCGCCGATCTGGTCCGCACCGAGCAACGCGGCACGGCTTACGGTCTGTACAACTTCTCGATCGGGGTCATGGTCTTCCCGGCATCGTTGCTGATGGGCGCGATGTGGACCTTGTTCGGCGCGCGCACGGCGTTTCTCATTAGCGCTGGCATCGGAATAGTTGCCGCTGCGCTCATGGTCATCTTCGTCCAAGCACCCCGTCGTCACGAAAGTTGAAGGCGGTCTCTTCTGGGCGCCTTCACTGCGGGGCGATGAGCGACCTGATCTGCTGGACGATCTCGACGAGAGCATCTATTTCGGGGTCGAGCGTTTGAGAAAGTTGGTCCGGCACGTCGCCGAACCCTTTCAACTTCGCCGCGCGCGAGTTTTCCAAAATGGTCCACAAGATTCCGAAATGTCCCGCTAGGTGGCGGGCGAGATCCTCGCGTTGCACGCTCAATTCGAATCGGTCGCGCAATCGGGCTACATGCGCGCGCGCCATTTGCAGAAGCGCGAGGATCTGCTGCGTTCGATTCGGAGAGAGCCTGTTCTCGATCTTGAACATCGCCCCTTCAAATCGCCCTCCGACGATCAGCGCTTCGGTTTCAGTTAGCTGCCGATCGAGCAGAGCGAGGCGTGTGGAGAGGGCGCGCCGCTGGTCATCGTTGAGGAGCGCGGCGAGTTCTTCATGCCGAGGATTCATCATTTGCCACCGTCATCAAAGGTTTGAGCGCCTGATTGGGAGGAACGAGCCTCACTATGCCGAGGACCCATCATTTGCCACCGTCATTGAAGGCGTCGCTTCCTCTTCGGTTCGTTGAAGCTGGCCGAGAGCGGAATCTATGCGCTCGAGATCGGTTCGGATCTGCGGCGCCTCCGCCCCTCCTGTCGAGGCAAGGCGTTCGACGGTTGCGATCAATTCATCCAATCGTCTCTCGGCCTCGCGCTCGATTTGCGTGAGCGCGGCGTTGACGCTCTCGGTCCATTGCGACGCCAGTCGCGAAAGGTTCTTCTCAACCATGTAGGGCACTTTGCTGGCGAAGTGGCGTTTGACGAGCCATTTCACCAAAAACATCGGGATGATCGGCGAAAGCGTCTCCCAGTTGCGATCGAAGATCTTGCCGATGTGCACATCCGGCTCCTTGGGTTCGGCGAGCGCGATCCCGACTTCGGTGGTATGCAAGCGGATGCCGTAAGCGCGCTGCGTTTTTTCTGCGAGCTGATCCCGGCATTCTTGCAAGATGCGGGAGAGTTGCTCTTCGAGGTCCTTTACCGAAAGAAGCATCGCGGCCCGTTCCGATTGCGAAATCACATCCAACTCGCGCGTCAGCGTTCGGCGCAACCATGCGTTGAATGCTTCGAGCGCGTCCTTGACGCTCTTCGTCCAGTGCGGGAACGCTGCTTCCAGCGCATCACGTAGCCGTGTTTCCAGCCTCGCTCTGTGTGCGTTCAGCCTCGCTGCCACGGCATCGCGAGTCGTGCGCTTTGCGTGTTGCGTCAAGAGTCGCATTTGGAGTCGCATCCGGTTTGCGTCCTCCCGTTTGCCGATGATCTGGCTCTTTAGTTGTTCGCGCGTCGAATCGATCGTCTCAGCGGCAGAGAGCGCCAGCGCCAGATAACCGCGACATTCGTCAAGCAGCGTCATGATCTTCTGGGTGAGCACGTCGTCGCGCTTCTGTTCGATCTTGTTGAGCGTCTCGCGGCGTAAAAACTCCTCGAACGCGGCTCTGCTCGCCTCGTGCTCGTGGCGCACAGAGCAAGAGAAAATGGGCGGCGCTGAACCGAAGGCGCGCGTGAGACGTTCGCGCATGAAGCTTATTACTTCATCCCGCTCCAGATCGGTCAATAGATCCGCCTTCGTGAGCAGAATCGCGACGTGGGGCGTATACCGGCGCGCCGTTTGAATGAGCGAAAGGTCGTTTTGTGAAAGGGGATGATCGGCGCTGATGGCGATGAGCGCCAGCCCGGTGTGCGGAAGCCAGTTGAGCGTCTCTTCCGTGTTGTGTGCCAGCGCGCTCTCCAGCCCCGGCGTGTCAACGAAGCGTAGTCGGCGAAATCTCTCTAGATCGGGGAGTTCAAGGGCGAGACGCGAGACGCGCTTCACGTTGCCCGGATTATCTTGTTCGGCGATGAAATGGCGGATGGTCGCGACTGGGACCTCTTCGCTTCGCCCATCAAGGAAATGGACCGTCGCGCGTTGTTTCGGTCCGTAGCTGAGCTCTGTGACCACCGTCGTGACGGGGACGACGCCGACGGGAAGCAGATCGCGGCCGACCAACGCATTGAGAAGGCTGCTTTTGCCGGCTTTGAAACGCCCGATGACGGCGACGTTGATCTCTTGCTGCATTGCCGTCGTGCGACAGATCGCCAGAAGCGGGAGCAACGAAGCGATCCGATGTCGTCGGATGATCTCCGCGATGATGTCTAGCGTGTGCTCGATTCGCTTCGATTCCATCGGCATGTGATATCGAATTACTCTTTCGATCCGGCCTCCGACGCGTGCGTATATTTGATGATCTCGACGTCGGAGAGGACGACCAACCCTTCGTCCACCATCTCATCGAGAATCGGCAGAATGCGACGTATCTTCTCTTCAGCGTCAACGACCGTGATCATGATCGGCAGATCTCTCGATAGGCCAAGCCAACCCGAACGGTGGACGCGCTGCGATCCACCGTAGCCCATCAGCCCGCGGTAAACGGTCGCTCCAGCGATGTCCATCATGCGCAGCTTCTTGACGATCGCCTCGTAGAGCGGTTCGCCTTCCCACCGATCGTCCTCGCCGATGTAGATGCGCACCATTTTGGCTTGGCCTTCGAGCTTCTCGTGTTTCATCTTCGGTCGCTCCTTTTCCGGTTCTCCATGGGTCGTGTGTTTGATGACCTCGGTGTCTTGGACTTCGATCAATCCGTGCTCGACCATCTCGTAGATCCAAGGGAGTAGGGCTTCGATCTTCTGCGCCGAATCCACCGCTTCGATCCTCATCGGCACATCGTCGGTAATGCTGAACAGGTGCGCTTCGTGCAGCTTCCCGCTCGCGCCGTATCCGGCAACGGCGCGCGTAACGGTCGCTCCAGCGCATCCATGACGATGAAGGAATTTCACGATCGCTTCGTAAGTCGGCTCACCGCGGTAATGTTGTGTGGCGTTGACGTACACGACGAGCTTCCTAGCCGGTCCTCTTTCGAGCATCAGCGCTTTCTCCTCCCCTTTTGAAGCATCAGATCGCTACCCTCTTCTCCCGGCTTGCGCCTTTCAAGCATCAGCGCTTTCTCCTCCCCTTTTGAGGAGCACGGTCGTCGGTTGTATTTGCACGAGCCCATGCGAGCCCAAGAGATCGGCGATGCGTTCAGCAACCGCTCGCAGCTTGCCGCCCTCATCGACCGCTTCGATGATGATCGGTAAGTTCTCCATCGTCACTTCATTCAAGGTGGAATGGATGGTGCGATTGATGCCGTATCCCATCACGCCTTTCTCTACGGTCGCGCCCATAACGTTCAGCTCACGCAGCGTTTCGAGCACCAGCTCGCGGAGCGCACGGCGTCCGCGCCGTTCATCGCCTCCGATGAAGATGGTCATCTTCATCGCATCGTGCCTTCGCTTCTCGGCGGCACCCCTTGTGCTCCGTTCACCGATACACTCGTACAAGCTCATCTTCCCATCCCCTTCGTCATGATCGCTCTTCGGTTCGCACGCGCTCCTGAGGTTCGCTCAGGTCATCGAACTGCATCTGGCTCGTTTCAGGCGTTTTCTCTTCGGCTTGCAGCGCCGTTTCCATCTTCATGAGTCCGTTCAGCATGGGCGCTCCCGCCACCCATCGCGCCGCGAAGATGCCGCCCCAAACCGCGATCAGGCCGACGGCGAAGCTCAGAACGACGTAGAGCAGGGCGTGAAACAGATTCCTGTCCTCGATCAATCGCGCCGTTTCATACTCGAAGGTCGAAAAGGTCGTGTACGCGCCGACGAATCCGACGGCAACCAACAATCGCAAGTGCGGATTGACCGTAAAATGTTCGGTCACGAGCGTCAGAAAGAAACCGATGATGAACGACCCGCTGACGTTGATGACGAAAGTCGCCGTCGGAAAAGGGGCGGCGGCGCGCGATAAGACGGAGCCGCTCAGGTAATAGCGCAAGATCGCCCCAAGCGCTCCACCGACGGCCACTGTCAAATACTTCGTGAAGGTGTCCACTCGATTCTCTCCCAATTCAGTCTTTCGCTCCCATAAAGGCGATGACTCCTTTTCAAGCGCACTTGAAAAGGAGTCATCAATCCCGACTCATCACAGCCGAGATGCTTATACGGCGAACCCCATCGCCACGAATTTTCATTCACTATTTTACATGGCGAGACGAAAAAGTCCATAAGGAAAGTTATGGGCCCGTTCATGAAATTCTCGCCAAACGGCTTGACGCTTTCACGGGAAACGGAAAATAATAGCACCGGAAAAAAGGCGATGGAGTTCGCCTAAAAGCGTCCAAGAGATTTGGACTGATGACTCCTGCATCGTGACGTTGAGCGGTGCGGGAGTTTTTATTTTGGGCACGATCGCTCATCAGGGAGGTGCTTTGATGGCTCAAGTGTGGTTTCTCGCCTCCGTCTGGATCGGGTTGGCGTTGATCGCCGTATTGCTCGCCATAAAGCTGCGCATCTCGACGGCGCTCTCCGAGATCATCGTCGGCACGGTCGCGCAGCTCGTCATCGGCGCGACGATCGGCGCAGCTTTTCTCGGCACGCAACAGCCGTGGATCACTTTCCTCGCTGGCGCTGGCGCCATTGTGCTGACGTTTTTAGCCGGCGCGGAACTCGATCCTGAGGTCATCAGCGCACGTTGGAAGGAGACAACGGTCATTGGGCTGGCGGGATTCTTCGCCCCTTTCCTCGGTTGCGCGGCCGTCGCGCGCTACCTTTTGGGTTGGCCCGCTAGACCCGCATGGTTGGTCGGCGTGGCGCTTTCGACGACATCGGTTGCTGTCGTTTACGCTGTCATGCTGGAACTGGGCTTGAACAACACCTCGTTCGGCAAGACGATCCTCGCGGCCTGTTTCGTCAATGATCTAGGTACGGTCATCGCGCTCGGTCTGATCTTCGCGCCGTTCACGCTGAAAACAGCGATCTTCATCATTGCCTCCATCACCGTCTTTGCGATTTTGCCTTGGCTTACGCCGCGTTTCTTCCGTCGCTACAGCAATCGGGTTTCAGAGCTTGAGGCAAAATATCTGCTCTTCCTCCTCTTCGGGATGGGAGGATTGGCCGCTTGGGCGGAAAGCGAGGCGGTTCTACCTGCTTACTTGATCGGGATGGTGTTGGCGGGCACAGTCGGTAAAGATCATGCTTTGATCCGGCGATTGCGGACTTTGACCTTCGGATTGCTGACGCCTTTCTACTTCATCCGCGCCGGCTCTTTCGTCTCCATCCCCGCTCTGCTCAGCGCGCCGCTTGTCTTCGTCATCTTGTTTCTGGCTAAGTCGGTGACGAAGTTCATCGGAGTCTTCCCGACGACGAAGATCTATCGTTACGGCAAAGAAGAAAGCATCTATACGACGATGCTGATGTCAACGGGACTGACTTTCGGAACGATCTCGGCGCTCTTCGGTTTCTCACATGGGATCATAGATCGGGCGCAGTATTCCTACATTGTGGCGACGGTGATCGCCAGCGCCGTGGTGCCGACTATGATCGGCAATGCTTTCTTCCTTCCGAGACATCTTCTGTCTGTGACATCGGAATCGGAGCGTGAGCCGGAGGTCGTCGGCTCATCGACTTCACTTTGAGGAGGTAAAAGATGTTGGAGCGGATTCTTGTTGCCTTCGATGGCTCCGAGCAATCGCGCAAAGCTTTTGAACTCGGGCTCGAAATAGCCGGCAGATTTCGGGCGAAGCTGTTTGTCATCAGCGTCATTCAGCTGCCCGAACCAGCCACCTCGGTTGAAATCGCCGAACTGCTCGATCACGAGCGGGAGCATTTGTTGAGCGAGGCCGCCCACCTACAGAAGCGGGCTGACCATCTCGGCATCGAATTCGAAGCGCACATCGCTGCGGGACATCCAGCTGAACAGATCATACGGCACGCCGAAGACTGTCGCGCTGACATGATCATCATGGGTCGGCGCGGAAGAACGCGCGTAACGCGTTGGATATTGGGTTCAATCTCCGAAAGGGTCCTGCGCTACGCCCATTGTCCCGTCACCGTTGTCAAGTGAGGAGCTGAAGGAAGATTGGTCCGCAGATCCGACGCAGCGCGTTGCACCGTTTGATCGCAGCGGTCTAAAATAGGACCGGTAACTCAGGGTGATGGAGTCCACCATCAACCACTGCGATTGGCAGTTGATGACTCCTGTTTCGAAGCTCGGTCAAGTTTCGGAAAGGAGTTTTTCTTTTGCGTCAACTGAGGAGACGAAGGTTTGATTCCGGCATCTCGCCCCAAGCAGAGGGATCTGTTGCGAATCGCCCGCCCGCGCAAGGCGATGCCAGACGCGAGCGAATCGAGAGTTGGCGGCGCGCGGCGCACGCCTGGTCGTGGATTTCCTCCCACTCGTTCGATCTAGCTTGGGATTTTCTCCGCGCTTTTCGGCGCGTTTCGCCTCGACTCGATCCAAAGGACTTGGTTCGTTGGGTCGATTGCAGCATAAGACTGGCGCGCGTTGACCCATCGCTGGCTGACGAATTCTTCCGCAAAGGCACGGACGTGGTCGTCAGTATATCGCCTTCGATCCGCCCGCGCCTTCTCGCGCTTTGCAGCCGCATAGTACAGATCTACGGTCGCGAGGCACTGCGCGATTGTTTGCGCTTGAACATGACCATCGCAGCGCAGACGCGCGATCAAACACTGAGCGCACGATTGATCGAGGCGGCATTGAATCTTAGTTCCAAGTCGCTCGGTTACTGTCGCGTCTTTCTGCGCCGAACAGCAGAAATCGTCCAGCAGTACGGTGATGAAGGGCGCGAGGACTTTTTGCTTCGTGTGCTCGACCTCGTCGAGCGATTGCCGGCAAAGCTCGCCGTGGATCTGTTCGAAGCCGCCTCGCCTTTGATTGAACGAGCGGGCGATCCGCCCAGCCCCGCTCGGGAGTCGAGCGATCTCTTGTTGCGTCATGTGGAGCGGTTCATCGCCGTCGATGCGGTCAGCGCAGTTCGTTTCTTCATCTGCGGGGTGAAGTTCGCCCGATTCGAAGATGCAGCATTGATCGGTAAATGGGCTGCGCTTTGTGATCGGTTCGCCAGCGTCGAGGGCGCGACCTTCGATAATTTTACGATGCGGGCCGAAGAGGCGACCGATGCTCTGGTCACGCTCGGTTTGGCGCGAGGTGGCGAAGGGAAGGCTTTTGTCGGCGCCGTGCTTGATGGCACGGCTTCGATCGCCGAACGCAGCTTGGTCGCTGCGATCCGGTGCTATGAGGTGAGTCCGGTTTTGCTCGCGCGGTTGTCGCTCAATGCATATCGGGATTGGATAAGTCGCGGACTCGCTTCCTCTTTCGAAGGCAATAAGCTCATCGCTTATTTCGCGGGGGAGTCGCGGGCAAGTCAGAGATCAATGGCCGAAGCTTCCGACGCGCTGCGGTTGGAAGAGATTCTGCCCGTGCTCAAGGGTTATCTCAGCATGTTGACGGGCAAAGATCTCACCGTGATCTCGAGACCTTGGAAGTATGATCTGCTCGAACCCGATTCGAGCGAGGTGGTCGGCTTACCGGAGATGATCGTCGGATTCGAAAGCGCGGAGGAGCGTTTTCGCTTCTACAAGGTGCTCGCTGCGCAGGGAGCTGGCCAGATCGAATTCGGAACTCATGAGGTGGGAACGGAACGCTTGCGCACGCTCGGCTTGGAATTGTGCAAGAAGTTTCCGCATCGTCCACTAGCCTCTTCGAACGATCAGGTCGATTGGCGCACGCTTATCGCCATCTTCCCGCAAACGGCGCTGGCGCAACGCCTCTTCCTGATCCTGGAAAACGCACGCGTCGAGCATCGCTTGCGCTCGCGATATCGCGGATTAGGTCGTGATTTGGATTGGGCGCGGATCTTTCGGAAAAGCTCGCGGCCGCCGGACCGGTACATGATGAAGTACGAGCCGTTCCTTGAACTGCTTTTCGCTGAAGCGCTGGGCCAAGGAGCGGAAGGCGCTCCCGATGCGGAGAAGATTTCATGGCTGGGAGAGGTGAAAGCGGTGCTTACAACTTACGTTCGCAAGACGGAAGCGAGCGTCGCCGATACCATTCGCGCTTGCTTGAAGCTTTACGAACATCTGGCTCCCGAAGAGCCAGAAAGCGAGTTGCGTTGGGAGAAGGAGCGGCTTCGAGAAGAGTCGCCAGCGAAGCGGAAGGAGACAGTAGAAGCCGAAGGCCGAGATGGTGCTGGCGAGCAATTGAAGCTGGAGCAGCGGGAGCGGGATGAGAAGCCCGATCGAGTTCGCACGAAGCCGTTGGAGCAGCCCTGGTGGAACGCGCCGGCTACGAACCTACGAGCCAGCGCTGCCGTGCGGAGCACCGCTCAACCGCTCGACGAAATATGCGTGCCTAATGCTTTCTACTACGATGAATGGGACGCACGACTTGGCGATTATCGCCCACACTGGTGCCGCGTGATCGAGCGCGAATGGCGAGCCGACGACTCAAATTTCGTAAAGCGCGCTCGTGTGGAGCACTCGGGACTGATCAAGCAGTTGCGCCATCGTTTCCAACTCTTGCGGCCAGTCCGGTTGAGGCGCATACGCGGTCAGGTTGACGGGGATGAGATAGATCTTGAAGCGGCGATCGAGCGCGTAATTGACCGACGCGCGCATCGCGCTTCGTCCGCCCGCATCTACGTCGAACTCCAACGCCGCGAACGCGAGATAGCGGTCTGTTTTCTCCTCGATATGTCCGGCTCGACGAGCGCCCGCATCGCGGCGCACAAGTGCGTGCTCGATGCGGAGAAGGAGACCTTGTTGTTGATGAGCGAAGCGCTCAATGCGCTCGGCGATCTTTACGCCATCTATGGTTTTTCGAGCAACGGACGAGCCAACGTCTCTTTCTACCGGTTCAAAGGTTTCGATGAGCCATACAGCGAGCTGATCGCCAATCGCATCGGTGGAGCGAAGTGGTTATCCAATACGCGGCTCGGCGCCGCGATCCGACATGCGACGCGGCGCTTGAGCGAACGATCCGAGGCGACGCGCTTGCTCATTCTTTTGAGCGACGCGCAGCCGACCGATGATGAGTATGGCGATACGCATTACGCGCGCGAGGATACGCGCCTCGCTGTGGCGGAAGCGCGTGCCAGCGGCATATTCCCTTTTTGCATCGCCTTTGGCCTCGAAGACGACGCGCAACTAGATGAAGTCTTCGGAAAGAGCGGTTATGCAATCGTTCAAGACGTCTTTCGACTACCGGAAAAGATGCCGGATATCTATCGCCGTTTAACTACTTGATGTGGACAGGCGGAGCTAGCGACCGGCACGCGGCGACGGTCTTCGGGAATGGCTGATGGTTAGGGTGGACCAATTCGCGTTTCAGATACGTGCGACAAAAGATTTGCCTGTCGCGCTTCGGAACTCCTATGAAAAGGCGTCTGCGAAGGAGGTCTGGAGTTATGTCATTTACGCTCCGCCTATCGTCGATCCGCCGGCGCGTCATCGTCAGATGCCCGCCGGATACTTGCTCATGGTGGGCCGCGATCGTTTGCGCATCGCCGTCGAACGCGATGTTGTGGAGGAACTCGACCTGCCGTTCACCGATTTGATCTCTATCGAGATCGGAGAGGCTCTGCTCTTCTCATGGATGAGGTTGATCTTCGGACGGCGAACCTATCGCGAAATCAAAATCCCTTTCAATACGGTCAGCATTGAACTCTTCAGACGCGCCCTGTTTCTAGCAAGGCGCGCGCTCGATGTGAAATTCGACGGAGCGTGTGATTCGCACGTCAATCGGTCGACTCTGCCGTTCAAATTTCAAAGCGAGCTTCAGCGTTGGCTATTCGAAGATGAAAAGATGCTTGAGCTTGCTTTCCAGCCGGAGATACGCGCGCGCCGTTTTATCATGATCACGCAATTGGCTCCGCCGACGCTCCTTGCCCTAACGGATCGGCAGTTCCTCTGCATTACGGAAGAGCCGCCGATAGCGCGTGAGCGATTAGGTAAATACTCATCGGTTTATGTCTATTGTCCTCTTCCGCGTTTAGATTCATTAGCGCTCGAAGCTGATAGAGAACGAAGGGGATTGGCCGATCTCGGAATTGATCTCGTCAACGATCGAGCGCGTTTTCGCCTTAGTGTGAAGATCAGCGGCGATGATCTGGCGCGGTTTGCGCTCTTCTGCCGACGCACGATGGAAGCTTTGAATAAGAGCGCAAGTGAAGGGCGTTGAGACCCCCGTATTGGGAGAGTGAGCGAGAGATGAAAGTCAATGAAGCGCATCGATTGCACATCGGCGTCACGCTTCGTCATCTTGAGCGGGATCTGATCGCTTTTCAGGAGACCATCGGTAAAGAAGCGTCTCCGGCGCGTTTAACGGTGCATCTTGATCGGATTCGGCCTGCGGCAGAAATCTTCGAACTCGTGGCGCTATTGAGGCGCGAGATCGAAAGCATCGCAGACGAACTCGATCTATCGCCGTGTGCGGAGAGTACCGTCCGTGCTTTCTTGGGGCGTTTACATCTGAAAGTGGCCAGCATAGGCGAATTACTCTCTTTGCGCGCTGTCGGCGATCCAGATCCCGAACTCGCCCGGTACGTTGAAACGAAGGTGGATCGTCTCGAAGCGCTTTTGCGGCGATTGATCGCGCTGTTGGAAGAACAGTTGCGGGAGAATCACGCGTAAAGTTAAGCCAAACGCACGGATGCTGGAGGTTGACGATGGCGCGAAAGCGAAGGGCGCGCGGTTCTGAGCACAATCAGCTCGGCGTGACCTTTTATCGGAGCGGAGCGCTCGATTTGGCCATCGAGCAATTCGAGCTTGCGACGCGCCGTGCGCCGTGGGCTTCCTCATACTGGCTCAATCTCGGAGTCGCGCTGCTCAGCAAAGGCATCTTGGATGAAGCCGAGGCGGCGCTCTCTCGCGCGCTCGAGCTTGACGGCGAAAGCCAGTCGGGCTACTTCCACCTAGCCCAGCTCTATGAGGAGCGCGGTGATGAGGCCGCGGCGCGCGGTGCTTTCAAGAAGGTGATCGATCTCGATCCGCGCACGCATCTGGCCCAGCGCGCGCGCGAACGACTCGAAGGTTGGCGCCCTCGCTTGCTCGGAATGCCGAAGTCGGCGGAGACGAAAGGTTGATCTCGATCTATAATTTTTGCTCTCGAGTTCGGCTGTGCGGGTTTTCGAGTTCGTGCCAGCGTCTCGCGCACTAAGCCCAAAAACCTATTTCAACGACGCGCTAGCGAGTATAATGAAGCGGCGAGGTGTCTTATGCGTGTGGAACGGTGGAACGAGACGAGAAAGCCGGACGCGCGCGAGTTGCGCCGTCGCATGGAGACGGAAGGATACAGCGTTTTCGAGTGGAGCGACCCGCCCGGCAAGGTCTATGCGCCGCATGCGCATCCGGAAGATCAGTCGCATTGGGTGATCAGCGGTGCCATCGCGCTCGAAGTTGGAGGCGAGGAGTACATCTTGCGCGCGGGCGATCGCGACTATTTGCCGGCGGGAACGGTGCATGCGGCGCGCGTCGTCGGCGATGAGCCGGTCGTCTACCTGATCGGCGCGAAGTGATCCGATGTCGAACGAGTACAAGCTCATCACAAGCGAAGAAGGGTTGCGGCACGCGGTCGAAAGATTGCAAACGCACGCGGCCATAGGGTTCGATACAGAGACGACCGACCTCGATCCTTACCGCGGTCGCTTGCGATTGGTGCAACTCGCTACGCCCGAAGAGACCTACGTCATCGATCTCGATAAATTCGCCGAAAGGCCGCGCGAGCACGCGGGACTCGACCCGTTGCGGCGGTTGCTTGAAGCTGACCGTCCGGTCAAGATCGCACACAACGCGAAGTTCGATCTCAAATGGACGTGCCGCCATCTCGGCGTCGAAACCGGCATGGTCTTCGATACGTTGCTCGCCAGTCAGTTGCTCTCCGCTGGCCTTGACGAAAGGCATAACCTCGATGCCGTGATGATGCGCTATCTCGGCGAGAGCGTGGATAAGACGGAACGGGGAAGCGACTGGAGCGGCGAGCTAAGCGAAGCGCAGCTTCTGTATGCCGCGCGTGATGTGGCGCTGCTCGTTCGCTTGCGCGATAAGATGATCGAAAGGTTGAAGGCCGAGGGTCTCGTTCAGTGTGCGCGGCTCGAATTCGAGTGCGTTCCCGCTACGGCGGCGATTGAGCTGGCCGGTTTCTATCTCGATAAGGAGCGTTGGCATCAGCAGATGGCCGCCATCGAGCGGGAGCGCGCGCGCATCGCCGCTGAACTTCAAGAGATGCTCGCCGAAGGCTCAGCCCAAGGAATGCTCTTTGCCGGGGCGCGGACGGAGATCAATTTAGATTCGCACGCGCAATTGACCGAAGCGCTGCGCCGTTTGGGCGTGCCCGTGTCGAATTCAACGCGCAATTGGCGGTTGCAGCCGCTGGCGGCGAAGTATCCGGTGGTCGCCAAGTTGCTCGAGTACCGCACGGTGCAGAAGGCGATGACCAGCTTCGGGCAGAACTTTCTCGACGCCATCAACCCCGTAACGGAGCGCATCCACGCCAACTTTCATCAAATCGGCGCGCCCACCGGACGATACGCTTGCGTCGATCCAAACATCCAACAAATCCCACACGCGCCGGAATACCGTCGCTGCTTCCGCGCCCCCGAAGGGCGAAAGCTCGTCATCTGCGACTTCTCGCAGATCGAACTGCGTATTCTCGCCGAATACTCCAAGGATCAAAACTTCATCGCGACCTTCCTTTCGGGAACCGATTTTCACCGGACCACGGCGGCGCAGGTCTTTCGTCTTGCGCCCGAGGACGTGACGCCCGAGCAACGCTCATTCGCCAAACGACTGAACTTCGGCGTCGTCTATGGCATCGGCGCGTCGCGTTTCGCTTTGATGACGGGGCTATCGGAAAAGGAAGCGGAAGAGGTGATGCGGCGCTATTTCGCAACCTATCCAGCGCTCGATGCTTGGCTCAAAGAGGCCGGGCGTCGTGCCGTGCGCGAGCGTGAAACGCGCACCTTGTCCGGGCGAAAAGCGCGTTTCGCGTTCGATCCCGAAGACAAAAAGGCCGCATCGCTTGTCGAACGCAACGGCAAGAACACGCCGATTCAAGGGACGAGCGCCGACATACTCAAACGCGCGCTTCGTCTGCTCTACGAGCAACTGCGCGGTACGTCGGCTGAGATCGTCAACATCGTGCACGACGAGATCGTCGTCGAAACGGACGCTGCCCAAGCTGAAGAAGTGGCCGCCAAGGTAGAGCGGGCGATGCAAACGGCTGGCGAAGAGTACATCAAGGTCGTTCCAGTGGTCGTTGACGCGCGCGTCGCTGACGAGTGGTTGAAATAGATTGCCGCGCGAGAGCGAAGTGAACGATGACCGGGTCTCTCGAAGCTTTGCAGCGCCGAGTTGCGACGAAAAGCGACAGTCAGGCGCAGGGAGCAACCGGGATGGGGCGCGCTCGCGTCGCGCCTTGAGAAGGCGATGGTTGCGCGACGGATCGACGCGATAAGAGCAAGAGGGAGTTGTGAAAACCCTAGGGGGCAAGCGATTTCCCACAAAAACGGAGGTCGCGGTGGAAGAAAGGCGCTGTGAAAACGCCCCCGCATCGAATAAAATTCGCGCTAGATCCTTTGGTGAGGTAGCAAGCGATGCGAAAAAGAGAGGCAACACGACGGCTCAAAGAGTTGTTGCTATTCTTCCCGAATCTGGTGCGATTATCGGGCGAGTTGATGGTGGACCGGCGCGTGCCGAAGGCGGAACGAGCTTTGTTGGCTGCCGCTTTCCTCTACGCGATCACGCCGCTCGATTTTCTGCCCGATTTCATCCCGTTTCTCGGACAGGTGGACGACGCCTACTTGATCGCGTTGACAGTGCTGCGCCTTTTAAACAAGACGGACGAGCGCGTGATCCGCGAGCACTGGCACGGAAGCGGCGATGTCGTTCCGCTTGCGCGCGCATTGGCCAAAGCCGCGCCCGTGGTCTTGCCCGACAAAGTGACGCGCGTGCTTTCGGAAGGCATCGCGCCCGGAGCGACTTTGGGCAAGAAGCTGTGGCGCAAGATCAAACGACCCGCGCTTCCGGAGCAAGGAACGTGAATCCTCGTTCGGCGAAGATCGAGGCTGTTCAACGAGCGACTCCGAGTCTTTGTTGGAATCTGTTGGGAGAAGACGCCGCATCGTGAGAATCGAGCAACGCGCTCGTTGGCGAGAAAACCCGTCACGGCGTTCGCCCGCGGTGATCGCGCAATGCCGACAAGAGCCGGTCGTGAATGCCGCCGAAGCCGCCGTTTGACATGATGGCAACGACATCGCCGGCCCTCAATTCCGGCAGCAAGTGGCGGATGATTTCATCCACTCCTTGGATGCAGAAAGCGGGCGTGCCGCGCTCTCTGAGTTTGTGGACCAGCGCTTCGGTATCGAGCGGTTGGCCAAGCTGCGCGACCTTGTTTGCGTCGAAGACGCTTGCGATAACGACGTAATCGGCTTCGGCGAAGGCTTGTTCGTACTCTTTTTGAAAGACGGCCAGCCGCGATGACCACGAGCGTGGTTCGAAGACGGCGATGAGCCTACGGGTGCCGTATTTGGCGCGCAAAGCGGCCAAAGTTTCGCGCACGGCGGTCGGATGGTGCGCGAAGTCGTCGATTACGGTGACGCCGCGCTCCGTGCCGCGCACTTGCATACGCCGCGCCACGCTGCGGAAGGTCTTCAGTCCTTGGGCGATCGCTTCTTTGGTCAGCCCCCACGCTTGAGCGGCGATGATGACGGCCAAGCAGTTGCGCACGTTGAACGTGCCGACGAGCGGCGTGGCGAAGTCGGCCCATTCTTCGCCGTCGCGAAAGACGCGAAACGACGTTCCGCTCTCGCCCGTTTCGATGTCACGTGCCTGCCAGCGCGCGTCGGCGCAGGTGCCGAAAGTTTCGAGCTGCGTAAAGAGTTTGTCGCCGAAACTCTGGACCACATCGCGCACGTGCGCGCTATCCCAACCAACGATCAATCGCCCGTTGCCGGGAACGAGGTTCATCAAGCGGCGAAACTCGATCTTGACCGCTTCAAGGTTCGAGTAGATGTCCGCGTGATCGTATTCGATGTTGTTGACGATGGCCATTTCGGGGAGGTAATGCATGAACTTCGGTTTCTTGTCGAAAAAGGCCGTGTCGTACTCGTCGCCCTCGATGATGAAGTAGCGGCTGTCTGTGACGCGAAAGCTCGCGCCGAAGTTCTGCGCGATGCCGCCGATCAAAAAACTCGGATCGAGTCCGCCACATTCCATCACCCATGCCGCAAGGCTAGTGGTCGTCGTTTTGCCGTGCGTTCCAGCGACCACCAGCGAACGGCGTCCGCGAATGAATTCCTCTTTCACCGTCTCGGCCTGTGAGCGGTAAAAGAGTTTTCGATTGAGCGTTGCCTCGACTTCCGGGTTGCCGCGCGAAAGCGCGTTGCCGATGACGACGCAATCGGGCGTCGGCTCCAGATGCTCCGCCGCATAGCCCTGCCTGATCTCGATGCCGAGCTGTTCGAGCATGGTGGACATGGGCGGATAGACGTTCTGGTCCGATCCCGTGACGCGATGGCCGCGCGCTTGAAGCATGCCGGCGAGCGAAGCCATCGCCGTACCGCAAATGCCGATCAGATGGTAGTGCATTTTCTCCCCCGACTGGTGTCCAACGGTGGGCTGCGGCGTAGAGTTCGCCGCGCCTCAAACGGTCAGCGTCAACCAGCAGATCAGAAAGCTGATAAAGAGGCCAGTGACAGCGCCCCCGCCAAACGCGCGTCGGCTTCTTGCGCGCGCCTCGCGCCGCAACATCCAAAGGCCGAGCGGCAGCCACAGCGCTGCCGCCGAGATGGTGCCCGGCGACAGCGAGCGAAAAGCCACGCTGCCTGCAATATGCAGCAGCGCGTTCACGGCGACGATCACGCTCAAGCATGGGATCACCCAGCGGTGACTGCGCCGACGTGTCGCCAGCAGCACTCCCGATGTCATGAGAACCAGCGCGGCGACGTTGAGCCACAAGAATTCTGCGGGCGCAAGCTGCGCCCCCAAGGTCTCTTCGATCCACGATGGAAAGCCTTCGCCGCTCGCGTACTCGTCGCCGATATGCACCAGATAGGTGAGCGGAAAGAGCCAAGCCCACTGTTCGGAAGCGGCGACCGTCTTCATGAAGCCGTTTCAGCTTGCGACTGCTCCTCAGCGACGGGCAAGGTAAAAGTGAAAGTGGCTCCTCGTCCCACCTCGGACTCGACGTTGATTTCGCCGCCGTGCAGTTCGACCAAACGCTTGGTGATGTAGAGTCCGAGCCCCGTCCCTTTTTCGCCTCGCGTGGCGCGGTTCCGCGCTTGCGCGTACTTATCGAAGATCATCTGTTGCTCCTCGGGCGCGATGCCAACGCCCGTGTCGGCAACTGAAACGGCGACCGAGCGACCGTTGCGCGCGGCGCGAATGACGACGCTGCCGCCGGGCGAGGTGAACTTCACAGCGTTGCTGACGAGGTTGTGGAGGATGCGTCCGAGTTGTCCGCGGTCGGCGAGCACAGGGGGAAGCTCCGCGGGCACTTCAACCGTCAGCGTGATGCCTTTTTCGTTCGCCGTCGGCAAGAGCGCCTCGCGCACTTCGGCAACCGCATCCGTGAGGCTAGCCGGTTCGATCTTCAATTGCAACGTGCCGGATTCGAGTTTGGTGGAATCGAGCAGGTCGTTGACGAGCGAGATGAGGTTCTGCGCGTTGCGTTCCATCATCGCCACCATGCGCTCTTGTTCCGGCGTCAACTCGCCCAAACGACCTGACTTGAAGAAACTAATAACGCCGCTGATTACCGTCAACGGCGAGCGTAAGTCGTGCGTGGTCAAAGCGAGGAACTCCTCTTTGAGTTCGGACATCTCGCGCAACTTCTCGTTGGCACGTTGCAGCTCGGCGTTGGAGCGGCTCAGCTCCTGATTGAGCTTTTCGAGCTGTTCGCGTTTTTCTTCGAGTTCAGCCAAGATGGCGATCAGCTCACGGTTTTGGCGTTGCAGCTCTTCCACCGCCGAATCGCCCGCAGCTTGCAGGAAGCTGGCCCGCAACTGCCCCATACGCGCGCGCACGTCGGCGGCCTTTTCGGGCGGAAGCCACTTCGTCACGCTGATGCGCGTCCCCTTGCCGAGACCGGCATCGATCTCGAACTCGTCCATCAAGCGGCGCGTACCGGCGATGCCGATGCCCATGCCCCCAGTAGAAAGGTAGTCGCCGCGCAACGCCGCACGCAGCCGCCTCTCCTCGATGCCCGGTCCTTGATCGGAGGCCGTGATCTGCAAACCCAACAGATGCCCGCGCTCGACGATGGCGAGCGAGATGGTCCCCGTTTTGGCGTACTCGCAGATGTTACGCGTCAATTCCGAGACGGCGGTCGTGATCTTGATCTGCGTCGTCGGGTCGAACTCCATCTCGCGCACCAACCGGCGCACGCGGTCGCGCACGCGGACAATGTCCGCTTCCGAATAGATCGTGAGTTCGCCGATTTTCGTCGTCTTCCGGTCCATTCTCATCTTGCGACGAGCACGGTCGCATCATCCGCCGTCCGACCGTAGTCGCGCATCAAGAGGCTGGCGATCAGTTGCGGACTACGTTCGAGTAAAGCGGGGTAGGATATCACATCCCACGAACGGCTCAACCCGTCGCTTGCGATCACGAGCGTTGCCCCCTGCTGCCATGGGCAGGTGTGCACGCGAACGCGCGGCAGCCGCGCGCCGAGCGTGCCGTTCATCGAGATGAGCGTGCACGAAATGCCGATGGCGCGCGCCTCGACGTTGCCGACGCCGGCATATTGTAAAATGCCGCTCGATGCGTCGAGCAGCGCGATGCCGATGACGGCACCGCGCGTTCCGCGCAACGCTTCGTGGGTTCGCGCGATCAATTCTTCGAGCGGCTCGCCGCGCCACTGGTCGAGCGTCGCCGTCGCTGCCTGCGCCGCTTCCTGTGCGCCTCGCCCATGTCCGATGCCGTCGATGACGGCGAGCAACCATCGATCGCCGCCGCGTTTTTGCGCGAAGAAAGCGTCACCGTTGACCTCCTCGCCAGCGCGCGCGCGGCTCCAGATGCCGAGCCGCCGGTCCAGTTCGTTGCGCAACATCGTCGGATTGGGCCACTTGCGAACCAGCAGGACGGTGCCGCTCGTCGTGCGCGCTGCCTCCTTGAGCCTGCGCGCGGTGGAAACGCCGGGCGAAGAGTAGATCTCGAACTCGTCGGTCAAACGAAGTATGGCCCCGAAACCGGCACCCAACCCGCCGCCCGTCGAATAACCGTCGCGCAACGCTTCTTCGACATCGTATATGCCTGGTCCTTTGTCCCAGTAAACTACTTCGAGTCCGGTCGGCATGCCGAGCGTCGTGCCGAAATGAATCCAACGCTCGCTCGTCGCGTAGCGCACAGCGTTGGTTCCGATCTCTTGGACGACGATTTCGAGTTCCGCCACCTGCTGGTCGCTGAACCCCAACGCGCGCGCGGCGCGCGCGACGGCGCGGCGCGCGGCGCCGATTTGCGTCGCGTCAGTTATTTCCAGCGATTGAAGGATGTGCCGCACGTTCGACCTCGAATCGCGCCAATCGTTTTCTGTTCGTCAAAGCAATGTCCGCGCAACGTCTACCGCTCGTCTTCCGTGACAGCTGGTCTTTCGCTCCTGCGAACATCGCGCGTGGCTAGAGCCAACGAATCACCGTCACGCGCGTGCCGCGCCCAACGTGCGATTCGATCCGAAACTCATCGACCAATCGACGCGAACCGGGCAGCCCCTTGCCCAATCCACCGCCAGTTGAGTACCCATCGCGCATAGCCGCTTCAATGTCCGCGATGCCAGGCCCTTGATCTTCGAAGATCAAGCGCAGGCCGCTACGCCCGTCGGCGTCAAACAGCGGTTGCGCGATGAGCCGCCCGCGTCCGGCATACTTGACGACGTTGCGCGCCAGTTCCGATGCCACCGTCGCAAGGCGCGTCTGATCCGCGAGGCGAAATCCCATGGCGGCAGCCATTGAGCGCACCTCGCTGCGGGCGATGACGATGTCTTGTTCGGTTTCGAGCAGAATCGCTATGCTTTCCAATGGTCGTTCAGCTCTAGGTCGAGAGAGTCATCCCCTTCTTCGCCAATGCCGAACTCGTCACGCAGCAATCTGATCCCTTCGTCCACGTTGAGCACTGTATCAACGCCGGGAAGCTCCAATCCGAGTTCGACCAGCGTGATGGCCACCGCCGGTTGCATGCCAGCGACCACGGTGCGCGCGTCCATGATGCGCGCCATCGCCGCGATGTCGCTGAGCATGCGTCCGATGAAGGAATCGACCATTTCGAGCAGCGAGATATCAATCAACACGCCGCGCGCGCCGGTTCGCTCCAACTCCGAAAGGATGCGCTCTTGAAGTTGCATGGCGGTCGCATCGTCCATGTCAACTTGAATGGGAACGATGAGTGCCCGCCCGACTTTGAGGATCGGTATGCGTTGAGGAGTGTACATCGGCTGATTGTCCCTTGCCTTGATGGATGAGGCTCGTCAGCTCTCTTCGCGCCGCAGGCGCTCCGACGCAGCGTGTCCCTCTGCACGCGGTTGACCATCGTATGTTGCGCGCGCAACGCCTTCGCGCAAGCGTTCGAGCGCTTTGGTCGGGATGACCGTGCGCCCGAGCATCTCGAAAGCGAGCTTGATGCCATCGGCCATCTGCGCACGCGTGGTGATCTGCGAAAGGTCAATGCCGAGCTGCACCATGGTTTGCGCGATGGCTGGGCTGACGCCCGTCAGGATGCACCGCGCGCCCATCAACCGCGCAGCCGTCACGGTTTTGATCAGATGATTGGCGACGAGCGTATCAATGGTGCGCACGCCCGTGATGTCGAGAATGGCGATGGTCGAGCCGGTTTCGGCGATCCTCTGCAGTAGAGCTTCGGTCATCACTTGCGCGCGCCGCGAATCGAGCGTGCCAATGATCGGCAGCGTCAAGATCTTGTCCCATACCTTGATGACCGGCGTTGATAGCTCCAGCATGTCAGCCCGCTGCTGACGGATGATCTCCTCGCGCGAACGTATGTAACGCTCGACCATCACTAACCCCATCTTATCGAGAAGGGGCGTGAAATAGTTCATCTCTTCGATTAACGCCGATGGGTCGGAGCGCATCTCTTCGATCAGGAAACGCAACACCGCGTCGCGCAAAGAGAGTATGTATGTTGCGTTCTCCATCGGCGTGTAGCCTTTGACGGCGCGTAGCCGCGATATCTCGCCGAGAAAAGAACGCAATTCATCGAAGGCTGGGTCATTGAAGTCGCCGCCGTTGGATGCTTTGATCGAGCGGGCGAGCATCTCGACGATTTCGCGCGACTGCTGGCGCAGCTCCTTTTTGGAGATCAACTCATCGCGGAAGTCGTCCGAGTCCAAGCGCTCTTTGATCCAGCGGTCGATGATCTGTTCGCGCCGCTGCGCGAGAAGCTCAGCTACGCGCAAGCCCACGCGCGTCGGCGATGTGCTCTGGTCGCTCATCTTGGGGGTCCCACCTTACCTTCGTCGTCAAACGTCTCGGGTCGAACTAGCTAGGCGTCTGTAGAGAGAGACGCTGCTGGATTTCAGTTTGAGAACGCGAGCGCGTATCTTAGCATTTCGCCCCAAAAGCCACAATAGCGTTGATTTCGCCAAGTGCGCTCCGCTCATCGCAGCCTCCGATGAGCGGGGCGCACCGCATGGACCATCACTCGCAGAAAAAGCGCGCATCGAGTTGCTAGTAGCTAAACGGAAAGCTATACTCTGACGTTTCTCGCGCACGGAGTCGGCGGAGAATCTTCGTCAGCGACTTTCAGGGAACGGAAAGATGACCAAACTGTTCGTCACGGGCGGAGCCGGATTCATCGGCTCGGCATTCATTCGCGTCGCGCTCGAAGCACTGCCCGATTGCGAGATCGTCAACTTCGACGCGCTCACTTACGCAGGCAACCCCGATAACCTGATCGGTTTGGATCAAGGGCGACATCGCTTCGTTCGCGGTGACATCGCCGATCGCGCCGCCGTCATGGATGCCCTTGAAGAGGGCACCGACGCTGTGATCAACTTCGCCGCCGAATCGCACGTCGATCGCAGCATCGCCTCGGCGGATGAGTTCTTGAGAACCAACGTCCTCGGCACGCAGGTGCTGCTCGATGCGGCGCGCGCGCGGCGCGTCGCGCGGTTCGTGCAAATTTCGACGGATGAAGTGATGGGGTCGCTTCCCGAAGACGATGCTTCTTTCTTCACTGAGTCTTCGCCTTATGCGCCGAACAGCCCGTACGCTGCCTCGAAAGCCGCCGCCGAACATCTGGTGCGCGCCGCGCATCACACCTTCGGCCTCGACGTGGTGATCACGCGCTGCGGCAACAACTACGGTCCGCGACAGTTCCCGGAAAAGCTCATCCCGCTGGTGATCGCCAACGCCATTGACGATCAACCGATCCCGGTTTACGGCGACGGGCGCAACGTGCGCGACTGGATCTACGTCGATGATCATTGCCGCGCCATCTTGCAAGCGCTGCTGCGGGGGCGCGCGGGCGAGATCTACAACATCGGCGCGCGCAACGAGCGGCGCAATCTGGAAGTGGTCGAAGCGATTTTGGATGCGCTTGGTAAACCGCGCACGCTCATCAAATTCGTTAAGGACCGGCCCGGTCACGACCGACGCTATGCTATCGATCCGACCAAAGTCGAAAACGAACTCGGCTGGCACCCGCAAGAGAGTTGGGAGAGTGGCTTTTCGCTGGTACGCGGAGAACCAGGCGTGGGTTGCGCGCGCGCGTAGCGGCGCGTATCGCGAATATTACGCGCAACAGTACGGTGTAGAGATCGACCTCGGTCTGTGACCGAGCGAAGGTCTGGCGCTACAGTGGGGACGATGTTGAAGGTGAGATCCTCCCCGCCGAGCTGATTCTAATGGGTCCGGTGGTAAGGCGATCTGGTCGCAAAATACGCGCTAGCCGGTCCTCGGTTTCGGTCACTTCCACGACGCGCCACCGCTCTGGTCGGGCGAAAACATATCAATGGATTCGCAACGCGACCATCGTTGCGTCGCCGGCTATCGAGCGCAAGGCTCGTCGTCGCGAAGAGAGAGCAGAAAGTCGCGGGCTTGCGCGAGCGCGCGGGCACGGTGACTGCGTCGCTGCTTCTCTTCGGCGCTCAATTCACTGAACGTTAGGCTCTCGCCTTCCGGGACGAAAATGGGATCGTAGCCGAAACCGCCATCGCCGCGTGGCGCGTGCGCGATCCTGCCTCTGCACATGCCGCGAAAAAGCCATGCTCGTCCGTCAGGCGAAGCCAGAGCAATGACGCAGACGAAACGCGCGCGTCGTTCCGGATCATTTGTCCGCTGCAGCTCAGCCAGTAGCTTCGCCACGTTCTCGGCATCGGTCGCGCTCGCGCCCGCGTAGCGCGCCGAATGGATGCCGGGCGCACCTGCGAGCGCTTCCACCTCCAAGCCCGAATCGTCGGCGAGCGTCCATAGACCAGTATGGGCCGCGTAATAACGCGCTTTGAGTGCCGCATTGGCTTCGAAAGTCTCACCTGTTTCCGGCGGTGGTTGCAGGGCAGGGAAGTCCGCCAGCGTCAACAGGTGCCAACCGTCGAGCAGTTGCCTTAGCTCGTGCGCCTTGCCGACGTTGCTCGTTCCGATGAGAAGCTTTCTTGTTCGGTCAGACATGGCGTGAAACCATTTGTATTGTAATGGTTCGAGAAGCCAACGGGAAGATCTCCGGCTGGGACTGGGGAAGCATCCTGGAGCGGGTCGTTTTGCTCTTCCGGCGACGCGCGTGGTTTCATCGCCGTGTCCTTTTGGGTGCGCTCACGCGCCAGACTTGCAAGCATCGGCAGCAAGCCGCTTAGGGCGCGAGCAGCGGGGCTATAACCCTTTTATCCCACTGCTCGCCAGACTTTCGATCAAGTAGCGTTGCAGAAAGAGGTAGGCGGCGATGATCGGCAGTGCGAGCAGCGTTGCAGCGGCAAGTTGCGCTCCGAGACGCGCTTCGGCCTGTCCGCCGACGGCAAAGAGCGTCACCATGAGCGGCATGGTCATTAAGTCTTGGTCGCGTATGACCATCAGCGGCCACAGCACATCGTTCCACACGCCCATGAAGGTTAAGATCGCCACTGTGGCGACCACGGGTTTGGATAGCGGGGCGACGATGCGCAATAGGATCGTCCAATCAGAACAACCATCGAGCCGCGCGGCATCGATGAGCGACTGCGGGATCGCGAGGAAGAACTGGCGAAAGAGCAGCGTCGCATAACTGCTCATCATGGCCGGCACGATGAGCGAAAGGCGCGAATTGACCCAACCGAGCTTCGTCATCAACGTGTAGAGCGGGACGAGCGTCAGTTGGGACGGGATCATCATCGTCAGCAGCGCGAGGTTGAAGATCGCATCGCGTCCGCGGAAGCGGAGCCGCGACAGCGCGTAACCCGCAACGGCGCCGAAGATGACCACCGACGTAGTGACTGTCAGCGAAACGACGAGGCTGTTCAAGAAGCCCTTCAGGATGGGGATCTTACCGAAGACGAAGCGGTAATTTTCGTCGGTCGGATGGGACGACCAGAGCGCGAAACCGACGATCTCCGGTTCGGGCTTGAAAGTCGCGGCGATCATCCATACGAACGGATAGAGGAAGATCAATGCGCCACAGGCGAGCGCAACGTAGACGAGCGCTTTCCTCATCATGCAACCTCCCGCTCGACGAAACGACGCTGCAAGAGCACGACGGCGAAGATGATCAGCGCCCAGAAGAAACCGATGGCCGCCGCATATCCCATCTTGCCGAAGAAGAAGGCCTGTTTGTAGAGGTAGAGGACGCCGGAGAGCGTGCTGTTGACCGGCCCGCCGCCGGTCAACACGTAAGGCTCGATGAAGAGCGAAAAGCCGCCGATGGTTGAAAGAACGAGCACCAGCACGATCGTCGGGTTGAGCATCGGGATGGTGATGTGCCAAAACTTATGCCAACTGTTAGCTCCGTCCAGCTCCGCCGCTTCGTACAGCTCGCGCGGGATGGATTGTAGACCGACGAGAAAGAGGACGATGTACAGTCCAACGTTCTTCCACGTTGCCATCAGCGCGATCGAGACCATCGCGATGCGCGGGTCGGTCAACCACCCGACTTCGGCAAAGCCCATCCGACCGAGGAAGACGTTGATAAGCCCCGTTTCGTCGGCGTAGAGCTGTTGCCAAAGGATGGTGACGACCACGCCCGAAATGACCACGGGGAGGAAATAGCAGGCGCGGAAAAGGGCGCGCGCGCGAATCCTCTGGTTGAGCAAGTAGGCGAAGCTGAGCGCCAGCGCTAGTTGCAGCGGGATGTGGACGACGAGAAAGTAGAGCGTATTGCCTAGGGCACGCCGGACGAGCGGGTCGGAAACGAGGCGTTTAACGTTTGCCAGTCCGACCCAGCGCATCGGCGTGTAGATGTTCCAGCGGTGGAAGATCAAGACGAAAGCGAAAGCGAGTGGGTAGCCGAGAAAGAGCAGCGTATGAAGCAGATAGGGCAGGACCATCGCGTAACCCGTGCGCTCGCTTTGCTTTTGTGCCATTGGTCCTCTGGTCTCAATCGGCATCGATGATCGCTTGACTTCTGCGCGCCGCATCGTGGATGGCGCGTTCGGGCGTCTTCAAACCGAAGACCACTGATGCTTCGAATTCTTGCGCGATGATGTCGAAAATCTCTTTCAATTCAGCGACCGATTCCACGCTGCGCGCCGCGGGCAGAAGCTGTGCGAACTGGATCATGCCCGGATGGCGCGCGAAATAATCGCTGAAGATTGGGTCCGAAAGAAGATCGGCGCGGATCGGAAGTTGATTCGTCATCTCCAGCAGAAGCCGATCATTCTCCTTCGAGACGATGAATTTGACGAATTCCCACGCCGCTTGCGGATGACGGCAGGTCCGGAAGATGACGATGCTTTTCGGGTCGGCGTAGCTGACTGTTGGTTCGTCGGTCGCTTCGGGGCGCGGAATGGGACCGAAAGCGTACTCGAAACCGGCAGGAGCGTAGCGTTCGATTTGACTGATGCTCCATGGGCCTGTGAAGCGGGCTGCGATGCGCCCTTGCAGAAAAGGGTCGCCTTGAAAGGACTGGCGCGGCGCGTAGCCGCGTGCGAATAGCTCGCGCGTGAAGCGGAAGACGGCTGCTGCCGCCTCGTTATCAAACTTCACGCGCCCGTGTTCAATGAGCGGCGCGCCGCCAGATGCTGCCAGATAGAGCGGGTAGAAATCGAACATGCGTTTATACCAGATGGGCAGATAGTCGATGGCGATCATCCAGTGATCTGGTCGGCGATCGCCGTCGGCATCTTTGGTGACGCGCGCCGCGATCTGGAGAAACTCGGCGTAGTCGCGCGGCGGGCGATCGCTTCCAGCTTCGCGTAGGAGGCGCATGTTGTAGAGGACCATGATGGGGTTCGATTTCCACGGCAGTTGGTAGAAGTGGCCGTCAGGCGATCTGTATTGTGCGAGCATGTCGGCGCTCATGCGCGCGCGCAAAACGCTCGAAAAATCGGCGAAGTCGTCTAGTCGGACGACGCCTTCGGCATCGAGCAAGTCCTGCATCGCGCCGGGAAAGGCGTTGGCGTAGATGTCCGGCGTCGTCCGACTGGCGAGCGCAGCCAAGATCACCTCTTCCGATGATTGTCCGGCTGGAACGGGCTCGACGCGAACTCTCATCTTCGCCTGTCGCGCGTTCCATTCGTCTGCTACGCGCCGTGCAAACTCCAATTCCTGCGCGTTGGTCGCGCTCCAATAGACGAGCGTGATCTCATCGTCCGATGCGGGCGCGGGCGCGCGCCGCAAGCAGTTTGCGCCGAGGCAACAGAGCGCGCAAACGAGCGCCATGGAACAGATGAGGTGCAGCCTCGTTTTCGCGGCTTTCACCCAATGATGTCTTCTCGCCATCGCGCAGCGTCGCATATTGACTCCGGTCAGTTGTGGAACGCTATCTTCAACCGATGGCCTTGCCGGTCGCTGCATCGAAGAGCTTAGCACGCTTCATGTCGAAGCGAAGCCCGATGCTGGAGTCCGCTCTCGTCGCGGTCTGCGCGCCGAGACGCACGGTGATCTGCTGTCCAGCGACGGAACATGTGGCGAGCGCTTCGCTCCCCAGCAATTCAAGCAGTTCAACTCTGGCCTCGATCGCTTCGCGCGCGCCCGGTTCAGCTTCGCGCACGTCCTCAGGGCGTATGCCGATGATGATCCGGCGTTCAGTTGAGGGGCGATCTTGAAGCAGTCTCTTCTGCTCGGCGGTAGCATCGAGCGCGAGCCGGTCGCGGACGAAACGAAGCTGCCCGTCGCGTTCTTGGATCTCGCAGGTGATGAGGTTCATCGGCGGGCTGCCGATGAAACTGGCGACGAAGACATTAGCTGGATGGCGATAGACTTCGAGCGGCGGACCGATCTGTTGAACGACGCCGCCTTCGACCACGACCAAACGATCGCCCATGCTCATCGCTTCGACCTGATCGTGCGTGACGTAGATGGCGGTGGCTTTCAGTCGTCGGTGGAGCTTGAGCAGTTCGGCGCGCATTTCGACGCGAAGTTTAGCGTCCAAGTTGCTCAACGGTTCATCGAAGAGAAAAAGCTTCGGTTGACGGACGATGGCGCGTCCGACGGCGACGCGTTGCCGTTGTCCGCCAGATAACTCTTTGGGGCGACGATCGAGAAGCGAGACGAGGCCGAGCGTCTCAGCCGCTTGACGCACTCTGCGTTCGATCTCGGCTTTGGGCAAACGGCGCATGCGCAATCCAAAGGCCATGTTCTCGTAAACGGTCATGTGCGGATAGAGCGCGTAGTTTTGAAAGACCATAGCGATGTCGCGGTCTTTGGCAGGGACATCGTTGACCAATTTGCCGCCGATCCAGATTTCGCCTTTGGAGACGGTTTCGAGTCCGGCGATCATGCGCAACAGAGTCGATTTACCGCAGCCGGATGGACCGACGAGCACGATGAATTCGCCGCTTCCCACTTCAAGATCGACATCGGAGACGGCATGAACGCCGTTTTCGTAAACCTTTGAAACGTTTTTCAGCACGAGTTCGGCCATTCCGCTCTCAAATTATTCTCGGAAGACTTACCCGTCAACCCACCCGATGGCGGCGCGGGTTGACCTTCGCCGTTGAAGTCAAACGTCATAGCGGGCGTTTGAGTCTGCGATCGAAAACTGCGATGCAAGGTCAGGTTCGTGGTCGATCCTCGCTGTCAAAGGTTCGTCCGCTGCTCTGCACCAAGAGCGGTTTCGCACGCTTCTCGGATATGCGTATCGAAACCTCGACGGGCCCGCTTCCTCGCCCCCTCTTCAGCCGGTTACTGAAGGATCTGCGCTAGGACATCTTTGGTCACGGGCGGCATGGCTCCACGTTGCGTCGTGACCCAAGAAGCAAGTAGGTTGGCCACGCGCCCGATCTGGTCGAGCCTCTGTCCGCGCGACAGGAGGACCGTCATCGCGGCGGTGAAAGCGTCGCCCGCGCCCACAGTGTCGACGACTTCAGCGCGCACGCCTTGATGATGCGCGACCTCGTCTTCGGCGACGAGCAAGCTCCCTTGCGCGCCAAGCGTCAAACAGACGAGGCGAAGCGAGAACCTGCGCTGAAGCGAGCGCGCAAGTTCCCCTTCGTCCGATCCGATAAGATCGAGCAGCCCAGCGACGACGCCCAGCTCTTCGCGATTCAATTTGACGACGTTGGCGAGGGCGAGCGAGCTGACGATCACTTCGCGCGAGTAGAACGGCGGGCGCAAGTTGACGTCGAGCACCTTGAGCGCATCCGAGCGCACGGCGCGTAAGAAACGCCGAATCGTCGCTCTCGACTGAGCGCGGCGCTGGGCCAATGTGCCGAAACAGACTGCGTGCGCTTCTTGCGCTAAAGCGTTCCACGCTGGCGTCCAAGCCAGATGGTCCCAAGCTGCATCTTCGGCGATCTCGAAGCGCGCGTCACCTCGTTCATCAAGGCGCACACGCACCGTGCCAGTTGGGTGCTGTTCGTCGGTCTGCATCCAAGCGCTCTCCACGCCGTGAGCCTCTAGGGCTTGAAGGGCTTCGTAGCCGAGTCGGTCGCGTCCGATGCGGCTGGCGACGGCGGCCCGCTCACCCAACGCTGCCGCGATGTAGGCGAAATTGGCCGGCGCGCCGCCCAACTGCTTTCCCGTCGGCAATATGTCCCAAAGGATCTCACCTAACCCGACGAACAGCTTCCTCATGATCGTCTCTTGTCGCTTTCAACGCTAGATGTGTTGTTCACTGGTCAGCGCCCGTTTGCGCCGTGTCGGGATCGGGCGAATCCGCTCGCCGACCTCAACCCGTAGTGGTCGAACCACAAGAGCTTGTGGTTCGCATCGCGTTCAGTCCCTGCTCCTTGACGAGTTAGACGCGGCAGCAAGCCGGCCTCGATCTCTCTTGTGGACCGCATCGTGCCCGCTCCCCATTTCTTGAGGTGAGCGTCGCGGTGCTGACTCCGAACCCGCTCGCGCGCGAAGCTGCTCTAGCTTTCGCCCGCAAGCGGTGTTAATTTTAATTTTTACGCCGTTTCCGATCTACAGCAAGATGCGTCCTCGTGTCAGGAGACAGCAAAATGAGACCGGTTCGATGGATATGGGCACGGTTGAAGGCTCGCGACGGGTTCGCGCGGTGCGATGCGGTTCGCGTTCTGATCTCGCTAAGCGCCTCCCCTTCGTCGCACGCTTGCGCAACGTTCGGGCGGTGCAACGTCGAAGGTCGGAAAACGGATGCGCGCCGTCGTGAATGTCAGAGGCGCCTGAATCTCAGCGGCATGTTGTGTGCGGCCTTCGCTCTCTTGAGCCTTTTTTCAAGCGGCAGCATCGCGCAACAGCGCGCCAGCGGTCAAGAACTCCGCGCCATCAAGGAATACATCCATCGAAGCTGGCGCCTTCTGCGCCGCTCCAACGCGCAACTGGCGCAAGCCGCCGTTGATCCGAAATTCAAACCGTCCAGCGTCAGGTGGCCCGTCTACATTTCGCCGCGCGAGGACCTCGCCGCGGTTGAAAAACGGCTCGCCGCCGAGATGTCGCCGGCGGATCTGGCACGCATCGAGCTGCGAACTTTGCCGGACGATCCGGCGCGCATCAGCGAGCACGGACTGCTCTACCTGCCCCATCCTTACGTCGTTCCCGGCGGACGTTTCAACGAGATGTACGGCTGGGATAGCTACTTCATCGAGGTAGGGTTGTTGCGCGACGGCGAGACGGGGCTTGCCAAATCCATGGTCGAGAATTTCCTTTATCAGGTCGAATATTACGGCAAAGTGCTCAATGCGAATCGGACCTATTACCTCACGCGCTCGCAGCCGCCTTTTCTGACGCGCATGGTGCTGGATGTTTACCGGCGCACGCGCGATCGCACGTGGTTGGAAAAGAGCGTGCCCGCGATGGAGAAATATTACCTGTTCTGGACCACAGGGCCGCATCTCGTCGCGGAGACTGGCTTGTCGCGCTACTACGATTTCGGCGAGGGACCGGCGCCCGAGGTCGTCTCAGGCGAACGCGACGCGCAAGGGCGCACGCATTACGATCGCGTTCGCGAGTATTACCGCACCCATGAGGTGAAAGACTACGTCGTGTCGCTCTACTACGACCGCGGGCGCGACCGATTGACCGACCTCTTCTACAAAGGGGACCGGTCGATGCGCGAATCCGGCTTCGATCCGTCGAATCGTTTCGGCCCCTTCAGCGTCGACATCATCAACTACAATCCGGTTTGCTTGAACTCTTTGCTCTACGTGATGGAGAGCGATATGGCGCAGATCATGAACGAACTCGGGCGGCGCCGCGAAGCCGCCGTTTGGTTGCGTCGCGCCGCCGAGCGGCGGCAGCGCGTCAATCGCTTGATGTGGGACGAGGTGGATGGGCTTTATTACGATTACAACTTCGTCGAGCGACGTCGCCGACGTTACCCGTTCGTGACGACCTTCTACCCGCTTTGGGCCGGGATCGCTTCTGCGCAACAAGCGGCGCGCGTCGTCGCCAACCTGCGATTGTTCGAGCGTCGGGGCGGGTTGCAGACGAGCACGAACGTAAGCGGCAGCCAATGGGATGCGCCTTTCGGATGGGCGCCGATGCAACTGCTCGCCGTCCAAGGATTGCAGCGCTACGGCTACCGTCGCGAGGCCGAGCGCATCGCCGTCAACTTCCTTTCGCTGGTCCTTCAGGAATTCATCGAACACCGCACGATCGTCGAGAAGTACGACGTCGTGCGTCGGAAGTCGGACGTCGGCGGCGGGCTGAAATTCGGGTACGCTTCCAACGAGATCGGCTTCGGTTGGACCAATGCGGCGTGGACGGAACTCTACGCCCAACTCACGCCGCGCGCGCGCAGGCTCGTGTTGCGTCCCGATGGCATCCGCGTCCCTCGCTGAAGAACCGGCGCTTGCTTGCCAGCGAGCGGCTTCTGAGCCGCAATTTCGGAGAACGGCGCTTTATGTTTCCGGATGCTTTTGAGGTCAGCGCCCATCTTTTCGCCCTTCGAGATGCTTTTCGAAGAAAGCGAGGATGCGCTCGTATTCATCGGCCCAACTTTCGGGTCTGGTGAAAGAATGGTTCTCCTTCGGATAGAACATCACTTCGAAATATGACGTTTTGCCGAGTTCGATCAGCTTCTGGACCAGTTGCACCGAGTCTTGAAAATGGACGTTGTCGTCCAACATGCCGTGCAGGATGAGCAATGGGCGGCGCAGTTGATCGGCGTAGCTGATGGGCGAGCTGCGTCGGTAGGCTTCCGGATTCTCGTCGGGGAAGCCGAGGCGTTCGGTTGTGTAAACGGGCGACGAAGCGTAGTAATTCCTCCAATCCGCGACGGGACGCAGCGCGGCGGCGCACGCCACTCTTTCCGGCGCGCGCATGGCGAGCATCTCGGCCATGAAGCCGCCGTAGCTGCCGCCATAAACGCCGATGCGCGTCGGATCGGCGTTGTACTCGCGCACGAGGTAATCGATGCCGTCGAGATGGTCTTGAAGATCGAGTCCGCCTAAAAAGCCATGCACGTCAGTGCGCCAATCGCGCCCGTAGCCGGCTGAGCCGCGGTAGTCTATGTCGAACACGAGGTAGCCGCGCTCTGCGAGCAGATGATGGAACATCGCTTCGCGGTAGTAGTTGTTCCAACCGTTGATGACGTTTTGCAGATAGCCTGCGCCATGGATGAAGATCACCGCCGGATGACGTTGCGCGCGGTCGAAATTGCGCGGCAGATAAAGACGCGCGCGCACGGTCTTGCCGTCCTTGGTCGGAAAGGTGACGAAACGCGGTTCGGTCCAGCGGATCTGGCGAAAACGCGCTGGCACGGTGTCGGTCAATCGCACTGGGCGGTTACGATCGTCGCATTCTGTGCACGGTTGAAGCGCATAGAGGTCGTTCGGCGAGTTCCATTCGGAATGTTCGAAGAGAAGGCGCTCCCCGTTCTTCGACAATTGCGCATCCGTGTTCATCCCCTTGGGCGTCGGAAGTCGCCTCTTCGTGCCGGTGCGCACGTCGAGCAGATAGAAATGGCGCTCAGCGGTGGAATCTTCCGTCGAGGAGTAGATGATGTTTGCGCCATCGGGAAGCCATGTGGCCCAGCTTACCTCCCACGGGCCGCGCGTCAACTGACGTGATTTCGGCGAGGCGTCGCGTCCGATGGGCAACAAGTAGAGGTGGTTGAAGCCATCCCGCTCGGAGGCGAAGAGCAATTGGTCGCCGCGCGGCGAAGGCTCAACGATGCGCGATAGCGGCGCGATCCATTTCTCATCCGTCTCTTCGTCGAGCAGTTTGGCTGCGCCGTCCATCGCCGACACGAGAAAGAGTTGGCGACGGCGCGTGTCGCGGTCGATGCGATCGACGATGAGCGCCGAACCGTCGTTCAGCCAACGCAGGACGCGAACGTAAGATTTGCCTTCGGGCGGCGGGAGCTTGACGAGCATGGGGCGCTCGCCGCTCCCATCGGTTGGGATGATCTCGATGCGTTGTTCGGTCCAACCGCGTCTCACGGTCGGCGCTGTGACGAATTCGCCCGTGTAATCTGGAACGATCAACGCTCGCTGCTGCGACGTATCGGCGAGGACGTAAGCCACGCGCGCGCCGTCGTCGGAGACGACGGCGTTGGTGATCGTCGTTGTCGGAGGAGCATCGGCGCGCGGCGGCGCGATGCGCGTCAGTTGGATCAGTTGAGGCTCGTCCACGCCGAGGACGAAGATGTTGCCGCTCGATTGGTAAATGATGCGGCGTCCGTCGGCGAGCCACCGCGCGCCCACTTCCGGCGCGCTCGTCTGCGTCAAACGGCGCGGCGCTCCGCCGTTGACCGCCACGACGTAGAGGTCGCCGTTGTGGGAGAAGAGGAGGCGTCGGCTGTCGGGCGACCATTCAACGGCGCTGATGCTCATCTGGCGCGTTTGGCCTTCACGCTCGGTTCGCTGCCCGCGCGTCTGCTCGTTGCGTCCTGTACGCGCTTGCTGCGCGCCATCTTGTTGCATGGCGAGTTCTTCCCGCTGCTCGTGCGTTTGCCCTCGGCTTTGTACGTTGCGTTCTTGTTGGCCGCCATCGCGTGGCGTCGGGCGCGAGACGTCCGCCGCGCGCACCAACAGGCGCGCTGGCGACTTTCCATCGGTTGGAACTAAATAGAGGTCACGTGGGTCGCGCCCCGCGGCGCTCCACAGAAAAGCGCACCACCTCCCATCGGGCGAGATCTTTGCGCCCTCAGGACGCATCCCGGCGATGGAAGGCTCGGCCATGATGTCGCGCACTGAAAGCGTCTGCGCACGGAGGGTTTGCCAGAAACAGAGGCAAAGGAGGACGGTCGAGATCGAGACTGTTCTTCTCATCATTCTCATTACTTCTTCACCAAGGCTTGCACAACATTTGCGTTTGCCGCTTCGTGCGTTGCCGTGATGGACGCGGAATCGGCAGCGCCGCTCGGCGGTTTGTCCGTTGTCGTTGTGACTCCCCGCCGCTCGATGCTGCGCGATTCGGCAGCGCGCTCCCGCCCGCACTGGTTCCGCCGCTGCCGTTGTTGCGACTTCCCATCGCTCAAGCTTTCAAGCTTCGCGCAGCGCGCCGATTTGACGCAACGCCTCGTAAAGCGCGATCGAGACCGAAGTCGCCAAGTTCAGACTGCGCACGCGCGGGTTGAGCATCGGGATGCGCAAGCAGCGATCCCAATTGGCCCGCAGCAGCGTTTCGGGCAACCCGCGCGTTTCGCTGCCGAAAACTAGGCAATCGTTCTCGCTGAAGCTCCAATCGAGATAGGAGCGTTCGGCTTTGGTGGAAAAATATAGGAAGCGCGCCGCAGGCAACATGGCGTAAAGCGATTCGAGGTCGCGGTGGCGATGGAGCGTCACTTCGGGCCAGTAGTCTAATCCGGCGCGTCGCACGGCGCGATCGTCCAACCGAAAGCCGATCGGCCCGACGATATGCAAAGGCGTGCGCGTCGCGGCGCATAGGCGCGCGATGTTGCCCGTGTTCGGTGGGATCTCCGGTTCGACGAGCGCCACGTGAATCATGCGTCCAGAAAAATGGAGCGGCAAAACGTTGTTACGATTTGCCGCCCCTGGATGTCAAGCCTGCAAGGGCCAGATTGTTTTGTGCGCCAGTGGAAAAGGTGGAACCGAAACGAAAGAGCCCTCGATCACTTCTTCGAGGACTTCTTCGTCGACTTCTTCGCCGCCGATTTCTTCGCGGTGGCTTTCTTCGCGCCGCCCTTGGAACCGGACGACTTCTTGGCCGAAGCCTTGGTTGACTTCTTGGTCGACTTGCTCGCTTTTTTCGCAGTTGGCATATGCTGTCTTTCTCCTTTTTGAGTTTAACCGCTCTCGACCACAAGATGCTGTGTTCAGTTCATTCTTGTGGCCTAGAATTAACGGCGCACAACATGTTGTGATTTATAATCGCATCGCGCGCAGATGTCAACATCTTATTTCATTCGCGCGCGATTTTTTTTGCGCCCTCTTTTCAACGCGAGAGGACGATTCGCTGCCGCACGCACTAAGAGAGCGCGTGGCGGAACATTTGCTCTCTACAAGGGCAAAAGAATCCGCCGCCGATTGCGCGAAGCATACTGACCGGCGATAAGCCCTTCGCGCGACGCCGCGTGCGAGCGGGAGAGAGACCTTCTCGTGCGCGTGAAGTTTCAACGGCGAAGAGACGTGAGGAGCGAAACCAAGGCGCGCTCGGCGTGGCGACGTTCGTTTGGTTAACGGCGGAAGAGGGGCGAAGCGCGGCGTGATCGGCGCCAGCGACGCAACGCGCGAGGGGGCTTCAGCGAAATAGGGGTGTGAAGACCCAGCGGTCGTGGCGTTCCAGACCGTAGTAGGTGATGATCGAGGCGCGCCTGCTGCGCGACGCGACTCCGACGAAAGGTCCCGACGTTTCATCGCGGCTGCTGGCAGGCG
>NZ_PSLQ01000001.1:4006-27771 GCF_040289685.1 Pyrinomonas sp. | reverse complement strand
TGGCGGCAGAAGACCGCCGTTGTACTGAACGATGGCATCGCGCAACTCAGCGAGCGCTTGGTCGTTGACCGCAACCAACCGCCAAGGTTCGCCGGTGAGCGGATCGATAGTTGCCGACGGACGAAGGATGCGCGCCTTTTTCGTCCCTTGCGGAACGCCCTCGAGCAGTTGATCGAGCGACGTCGGCAGACGGTTGAAGGTGGTGTAGTAGAGGCGTATCGCTTCGGCCACCTGCTCGCCGCGAAAGATCGCTTCTTCTTCGAGTTCGCGTTGCTTTTGCTGACGCAAATTGGGCGCGGCAGCCGTGGCGGCGATGGCGATGATGGTGGCGAGCGCGATCAAACCGATCAGGGCGTAGCCGCGCTCACTCGGAGAACGAACAACGCGCGATTCCGCGGCTACGCCATCGCGCGCAACAAGGCGCTGGCGATGAGTTGGTCCCCAGAATCTGTTCGCTGTCATCTGCCTCATCGTCGCTCGAAAGGCTTTTCTTCTTCATCGTCGCTGTTTGCTGGCGGTTGTTGTAGAGGCGCTTGTTCCGGCGGCGGAACAGGGCGGCGGGAGCTTTCGAAAGGACGCGCTGGCGTCGCTTCGCCGATGTTGGCGCGCGTCTCTTCGTAGCGAAGCAGGTGCTTGACGCCGAGCTGCGTGTCGGTCAATTCGACGGCGCGCTCCGAGATGCCGGTGACGCGAAAGCGCCCGCCGACGGTGTCGCCGCGTTGAACTCTGAGCACTTCGCGGTTCTCGCGGTGTTGAAGCACGGCTGTGTCGTTGTATCGTCTGCCGCCGATAAGTCCGATGTAGTTGAAGGGCGGCGTCGGTGGCGGTATGACGTTGAGCACAAGCGTGTTGGAGAATAGCTTGCCGTCGGGCGTGCGTACGATGACCTGTCGCGGCCCTTCGCCGACGACGAGCGCGGCGGGCACGGTTGCGGCCAATTGTTGCCCGCTGATGAAACGCGTCGGAAGTTCATTGTTGCCGAAGACGATGCGCGTTTGTGGCGTGAACTTGTCGCCGAACGCTTCGAGCGTGAACTCGCCCGTGCGCGCATGGACGCTCGGCGGCGAAAGGCTTGCAAGGATCAACGGGGGCGGTGGCGTCGGTGTGGGCGTGTTTGCGAGCGGGGGTTGAGAGGCGCTGGCTCTATTCGTCGCGGGCGGGATGTAGTAGGCGAAGATGTTGCGTCCGATGGCGACTCCGGTCGGTTCCGGCCACGAATAACGGATCGGTTGCGGCGGAACGAGCGGATCTTCGCGTACTTCGCTCGGCGAAGCGGGTGCCGTTTGCGCTGCGCGTGCGGCGGTATTGCTCGTTCTGCGCGCGCTGCTGCGGCCTTTGTTCGGCGTCGGTGAGAGGATGAAAGTGCGTGCGATCATGAACATGGCGAGCGTGCCGAGCAGGATGGCCGCGATCAGCTTTTTGCGTTCGTTGGCGCTCTGCGTGTCCTCGGTTGTCGGCATCGGTCTCATCTTCAATACCCGCGAGCGGCTCGCCTGCGCGAAAGACTTCGTCATCGGACGTTCATTTGCGCGCCTTCGCGCCGGAAATAGGCCACAAGATCGAGTCGCAATCGAACGGCATCGGCGCTTGCACGCTGTTCGGTCGAGCTTTCCAGTTCGATGCCGTTGATGACGACGAACTGTCGTGTCGTTTCGAGGTCGTGAATGAATCGCCGCAATCCGACGTATGGCCCTTCCACGGTCAAGTTGATCTCCAATCCGGGGAAGATGCTCGCGCGTTCATCCGCGGCGTTGTTTGTCGGGCGTCGCGCTGCCGGATCGAGCGGCGCGAGCGGCGTAAAAGTCATCGCCTCGGCGAGACGCAGGCCGTTGCGGCGCATCAATTCGTTGAGCATTTGAAGCAGCGAGTTGCGCGCGATGTTGGGCGGCGCGAGATAATTTGTCTCGAACTCGACTAGGCTTTGGACTATTTCGTTCGCCGTCGCTTGCGCATCGGCGCGCCGTTGCGCGCCTTCAGCCGAGAGGCGCAATTGGCTCTGCAAGCGCGTTCGTTCGCGTTGCGCTTCTTGTAAACGCGACCTCGTCGGCACGAGCAGATAGAAGTAAGCGCCGAGCGCGGTCGTGAGCAGAAGCGCGGCGGCAACCAACGCGAGAAGCTCTGGCAGATCGAGCGCGCTTTGGCGGCGCTTTTGGCGCAACTGCGCGAGACGCGCGCGCCACTGTTCCGTACGCAACGCGCGTCCGATGTTTCGCTGTTTCTTTTCGCTTAGCGCTTCATTCATTCCGAATCAGTCTTTTAGCCACGCTCAGGCACCCGGTTGCACGCGCGGAGCATATCGCAGCCGTAGCGTCCATTCCGTTCCGCTCGCACCGCGCCCCTGTCGCGGGCGCTGTGTAACGGGTTCGACTGAGAATGTGCCGGAGGAGTCCAGCTGCGCGATCATCGCCGTCACGTCATCGGGCGTGCGTCCGATGACGGCGACTTCCAGTTCGGCGAAGGTTTGATCGCCGCGCTGTGCCACGTCGCGGACTTTGATGCGCGTGACGCGAACGTTCGCGGGCGTCTGCGTTTCCAAATCGCCCAGCAGTTGCGACCACGAGAAGCGTTTGCGCGCGATCACCAGATGAGCCGATTCGAGCGCGATGACATCGTCGCGCGAAAGCGCGTCGCGCACTTCGGCTGCTTGTCGCCGCAACGCTTCGACCTGTTGCCGTAGTTCGACGACGTCGCGTTCGGCGCGATTCGCCTGCGCGCGCATCTTCGTCCACTCGGCGACGATCAAGACAAAGGCGACGAGCGAAACGAGCGCGACGGTCACTGCAATCGCCCACGGCAACGCCCGGTTGCGAAAAGGCTCACTGGCCAGATTGAGTTCGGTGATCACTTTTGGTTCTGCCGAGCCTCGGTTTGACGGCTCCGAATTCAAGCATAGCGTTTGAAGGAGACGGGCGCAACCGACCCCACGCGAAAAATTACACGCCGCTGCGAGGGTCAACGTTGCAAAACTCGTCGAAGATGCAAGCTCGCTTGAAGCGCTCTGCCCGAAGCAGCGCGAACGTGTTTGGGGGGCGCAAAGTTCGTCGAAGATGCAGATTGGCTCTGACTGTGATTTGCCGCAACAGGTAAGCCTAACCTGCTGTCTCGAGGCATTCGACAATTGCCCAGCTCGCCTTAGCTGGGATACGTCGTGATGATCTGAAGCCGCCGCCGCCGACTGCAAAGGTCGGGGCGTTCGCTTGGCTTTTGCGCTGGAAAAGCGCGGTGCTTTTCGCGATGATCGGCCTGCAACGATTTTGTCGCAACGTGCTAACAGTTTTGTTCCACGCCGCATGATCGGCCCGAAGGCTGCTTGTCGCGCTCGGCGCGCTCTTCTTATAATCGGTCTCAGCGCGAAGAACCTTTGACAGGAGCCAAAAGGCGTTGAGAGCTGATCCCGTTTCGACTTCCGGCAGGAACCTTTCGGTCGAGCGCATCGCGACGGCGCGCTTGCCGACAGCGGTGGGCGAGTTCATGGTGGCCGGTTACCGATCTTTGACCAGCGATGAAGAGTTCGTCGCTTTGTTTAAAGGCGACTTGCGCCCGGACGTGCCGACGCTCGTACGCATTCACTCGCAGTGTTTGACGGGCGATGTGTTCGGTTCGAAAAAATGCGATTGCGGGCAGCAATTGCACCGCGCCATGGAGTTGATCGAACGCGAAGGGCGTGGCGCCATCGTCTATCAGTTGCAGGAGGGGCGTGGCATCGGCATTCTGAACAAGATTCGCGCCTATGCTCTTCAGGATCAAGGGGCCGACACGGTGGAAGCGAACGAACGGCTCGGACTTGGCGTCGATCTGCGCGAATACCGGCAATGTGCCGAGATACTGCTCGATCTCGGCTTGCGGCGCGTGCGCGTGATGTCGAACAACCCAGCGAAAATCCGCGCGCTCAGGCGCGCTGGACTCGAAGTCGTCGAGCGCGTCCCGCTCGAGGTCGAACCGCACGAAGCGGCTATGCATTACCTTCGCACCAAGAAACACAAAATGGGCCATCTGCTCGAATCCCTCCCGGAACTTTCGCCAACCGGCGTGAAGAAGGAGTAGCGCGTAACTTTTTCGTCGGATCGCTGATCAAAGCCGCACGCGTGCGAAAGCCCGCTGCGATGCCGACCACGAAAAGCCGGTGTCGCATCGCACCGCTTTCGCGGTAGATCCTACCGTGCTCTTTGGCAACTTAGCGCTGCGCCGCAGCTTGCTGTATGCTTGGAATCGTTGGTGCAAACGATGGACGAGGAGGACCTGAAGATTGGCTCCGCGCATAGGCTTTCACGCGCCGATTGCCGGCGGATTGCACAAAGCGTTGCTGCGCGCAAAGGAGCTTGATTGCACGGCGGTGCAGATCTTTTCGCGCAATCCGCGCGGGTGGATGGCGCGTCCGCTGTCGGCTGAAGAGATCGAGCTTTTCCGCAAGACGCGACGTGAGACCGGCATCTCCCCGGTGGTCATCCACGCCAATTACCTGATCAACCTTGCAGCGGCGGATGCGGCGGTGCGCGAAAAATCGATTCGCGCCTTTCGCGAGGAGGTCGAGCGCGGCATCCTTCTGGGAGCTGATTACGTCGTCGTTCATCCTGGCAGCGCACGCGGCGCGTGCGAGGATGACGGCATCGAGACTTGCGCCGCGAGTTTGCGCGCCGCGTGCGCTGGATTGGAAGCGAACTCGCTTCGCATCCTCGTCGAAAATACGGCCGGTCAAGGCGATTGCATCGGGCACAGGTTCGAGCACTTACGTCGGATCATCGAGCTTTGTCCCGAACTCGAACTCGGCGCTTGTTTCGATACGGCGCACGCTTTCGCTGCTGGTTACGAGCTGCGCGATGAGGAGGGGCTTAAACGGACCTTGCGCGAACTCGAGCGGAACGTCGGAGCCGTACCGGTGGTCCATTTCAACGATTCGAAAGCGGCCTTCGCTTCACGCGTCGATCGCCACTGGCACATCGGCGAAGGCCAGATCGGGCGTGAGGCGATGCATCGGATCGCGGGCCACCGCCAGTTCCGAAACGCGGCCTTTTTGATCGAAACGCCGCAGGACAGCCCGGAAGATGACGCGCGCAACCTCAGCCTGCTGCGCTCTTTCGTTCAGCGCGAAAAGCGTTCTGCAACGGGGCGTTTGAAGAACTAACGTTGTATCATGGCTTTGTCAGAGGAGAATTTCAACGCGAGTGGGCTCGGACGAAGAAGAGATGGACGAGAAGTATTTTCCTGAGAAGATCGAAGAGAAATGGCAACAGCGCTGGGCTGAATCGGGAGCTTTCGAAGCGGAGGCCGATCCGGCACGCCCCCATTTTTACTGCCTCGAGATGCTGCCCTATCCATCGGGCTTCTTGCACATGGGGCACGTGCGCAACTACTCGATCGGCGACGCGCTTGCTTGGTACAAGCGGCTTCGCGGTTTCAACGTGCTCCACCCGATCGGATGGGATAGCTTCGGTCAGCCAGCCGAACAGGCGGCGATCAAGCGTGGCATTCAACCGCGCGACTGGACCGAACAGAACATCGCGCACATGCGCGGACAATTGAAGCGGCTCGGCATCAGCTACGACTGGCGGCGCGAGATCGCCGCGCACGCGCCGGAATACTACAAATGGGACCAGTGGTTCTTCCTGAAGATGTTCGAGCGCGGTTTGGTCTATCGCAAGCTGGCGCCGGTCAACTGGTGCCCGAAAGAAGAGACCGTGCTCTCGAACGAACAGTCTTCGGGCGGCGTCTGCTGGCGGTGCGGCACGCCGGTCGAGCGGCGCGATCTCGAACAGTGGTTCATCCGCATCACGGACTACGCCGAACAACTGCTCGACGACATGCGCGAGATCGAAGATGGCTGGCCCGAGCGCGTGCTCACGATGCAGCGCAACTGGATCGGGCGGAGCGAAGGCGCCTACGTCGATTTCGCCGTTCAGGGGCGCGACGAGAAGATCCGCGTCTTTACGACGCGCATCGACACGATCTACGGGGCGACGGCGGTCGTCTTGTCCGCTGAGCATCCGTTGCTCAAAAGTCTGCTCGAAGGTTCATCGCTCAAGTCTGATGTCGAGCGTTTTGTCGAGCGCGTGCGTGAGGCGCGCCGACGGCCCGCCGCGCCGGACGCAGAAGAAGAGAAGGAGGGCGTGCATACAGGACTGTTCGCCATCAACCCGTTCAACGGCGAGCAACTGCCCATTTGGGTAGCGAACTACGTCTTGATGGAGTACGGTACGGGAGCCGTGATGTGCGTTCCGGCGCACGATGAGCGCGATTTCGAGTTCGCGCAAAAGTATTCGCTGCCCATCCGACAAGTCATCGCGCCCATCACGCACGAGCAGGAGCCGAGCGGATTCGAGCCGCGTTTGGGCGTGGACCAATCGACCGAAATGCAGCAAGCCTTCACCGACTACGGCGTGCTCGTCAACTCCGGCGAGTGGAGCGGAAAGCTCTCGCAAGACGCCATGCGCGAGATGGCCCAGCACGCCAAAGAGCGCGGCTTCGGCGAGCCGGCGGTCACTTATCGTCTGCGCGATTGGGGTATTTCGCGTCAACGTTTCTGGGGCGCGCCGATCCCCGTTATCTACTGCGAGCGGTGCGGCATCGTGCCCGTGCCGGAAGAGGATCTGCCCGTGATCTTGCCGGAGCGCGCGGAATTCACCGGCGTGGGGCAATCGCCTCTCGCAGGCGTGCGCGAGTTCGTCGAAACCTCGTGCCCGCGGTGCGGTGGTCCGGCGCGGCGCGAAACCGACACGATGGATACCTTCATCGATTCGTCGTGGTACTTCTTCCGCTACTGCGATCCGCACAACGACCGCGAGCCGTTCGATCGCGAGAAGGTCGCCTACTGGACCCCTGTGGACCAGTACATCGGCGGCATCGAACACGCCGTGATGCACCTGCTCTACACGCGCTTCTGGACCAAATTCATGCGCGATATCGGGCTGGTTCGCTTCAACGAGCCGGTCAAAAAGCTTCTGACGCAGGGCATGGTGACCAACATCGTGCCCGAAACGGGCGAGTGGAAAGCGATGTCGAAGAGTTTGGGCAACGGCGTCGATCCGGACGAGATGATCGAAGCTTACGGCGCCGACGCCGTGCGCCTCTTCATCCTCTTCGCCGCGCCGCCAGAAAACGAGCTTCGCTGGTCTGAGTCCGGCATCGACGGTGCGGTTCGGTTCTTGCGCCGCGTCTATCATCTGGTCGTGCGTTGGCGCGAAGCGATGCGGGATGCGCCGCGCGACGCGCCGACTGAATTTTCGCCCGAAGCGCGCCGCATACGCCATGCAACGCATCGGACGATCGCGCGCGTTACGGATGACTTCGAGCGGCTTCACTTCAACACGGGGGTCGCCGCGATGATGGAGTTGGTCAACGAATTGAGCGACTTCAGAGTCGAACCGCAAAAGGCTTCGCCCGCCGAGCTTTTCGTCATGCGCGAAGCGCTTGAAGCGCTCGTCGTCATGCTCGCGCCCTACGCGCCGCACGTGGCCGAAGAGATGTGGGAAGGTTTAGGGCACGAAGGCGGATTGCTCGGAAGTGGCGCGCGCTGGCCCGAAGCTGAGGCGGCATGGGCGCGCAAGGAGGAGTTGGAGATCCCCGTGCAGGTGAACGGCAAGGTGCGCGCCCGGCTCCGTGTCGCGCCCGAAACGGCGGATGAAGAGCTGCGTCGGCTAGCGCTCGCCGATGAGCGCGTGCGCGCTCGGATCGAAGGGCGTGAAGTGGCGCGCGTCATCGTCGTCCCGCAACGTCTCGTTAACATCGTCGTGAAATGATCTCCCGCTGGAACGGGTCAACAACCAGAGCGGAGAGGCCGGATGATGTGGAGTTCGGCTTCTCCCGCTCCGAAGACCCTTCGACCCCATAAGGAGAGAGGATGCGCGAACGAATCTATCTTTTTGAACGAGCGGCGGCGGCCTATGCGATGTTGCTTGCGGTCGTCTTCGCGTCGGCTCTGATCGTTTCGGCTCAGCAGTTGGGACAACAGAAAGAGGCGTCGAAGGCCAAACGCGCGCTCATCATCTCAATTGATGGACTGGATGCGCGTTATTTGTTGCGCGCCGACGAGTACGGCCTGAAGATCCCGGCGTTGCGCCGCCTCATGCGCCAAGGCGTAACGGCTCCGGTCGTCGGCGTCTATCCATCGGTGACTTACCCATCGCATACGACGATCGTGACGGGCGCGACGCCGGCGCGTCACGGCATCGTCAACAACACGCTCTTCGAGCCGCCGCCGATGAAGCAGACGGGGAGCTGGTTCTGGTTCGCGCGCGACGTCAAAACTGATACGCTGTGGGATGCGGCGGCGCGACGAGGATTAAGCGTCGGATTGGTTTCGTGGCCCGTTTCCACGGGAGCAGGGGATTGGAACGTGCCGGAGATCTGGAGTCCGGGCAGAAGCCCTTTCGAATCGCGCGACACAGTGCGCGAATACGCACGCCCGCGCGGCTTGATCGAAGAGGTCGAACGAGTCGATTCGGAACTCTTCAAGAACCTCACGCCGGATGAAGGCGACGACATGCGCACACGCTTTGCCGAATATATCATCGCCAATAAACGCCCCCAACTGCTACTGGTCCACCTGTTCGATCTCGACCATTTCGAACACAGCTATGGACCATTCACGCCGCAGGCTTTCGCCACCCTCGAAAAGGTTGACGGTTACATCAGTCGTTTGCTGGCGGCCGTTGAACGCGCCGGTTTGCTTTCGGAGACAGCGATCTTCATCGTCAGCGATCACGGATTTAAGTCGATCTCGAAGACCTTCCATCCGTTGATCTTGCTCGAACGAGCCGGATTGGTGAAGACTGCGTCGGGTGCAGACGGGCGACGGATGGTAACTGAATGGCAGGCTCTGCCATACGTTTCGGGCGGATCGTGCGCGATCATCCTGCGCGACGGTCAAGATCAGGAGGTTTTGAGGCGGGCGCGCGAAGCTTTCCGCCCTTACGAGCAGCAGGGCATCTTGCGCATCGTTGACAAAGGCGAACTCGAGCGTTTGGGCGCGAATCCGCGAGCCGCGTTCGCGCTCGAGGCAGCGGAAGGTTACGCCTTCGGCGGCGGACTCGCAGGCGACATCATCACGCCGAGTCAGAGCCGCGGAACACATGGTTACCTGCCGACACTGCCCGACTATCGAGCTTCTTTCATCGCTGCGGGCGTTGGGGTCGGGCGAAGAGGGAAGATCGGCGAGATCCGCATGATTGACATCGGGCCGACGGTGGCGCGTCTTCTCGGGTTGGAACTGCGCGACGCGCAGGGGCACCCGATCCCGCTCGAGTAGCTGCGAACGCCTTGTGCAATGTTTGATACGAGCTTCAACGAATAGGTTGCAGCGCTCGACGTATATCACGAAAACGTCTCGTGCATTTTCGGTACGAACCCGCTACGGCGAACGATCCGCTCGCCAACAGCGAGCAGGTTCAGATAGGGGCAAAAGCCGTAGCCACGCGAGCCATGGGTAGCCGTCCTAATTTTGTCTTTCGTTCACACTCTCACGAGCAGTCCTCAACCCCTAGACGAATTCATCACCGGCGCTGGATGTTCTTGATTCTCAGGGATGACATGTTGGGCGCTTACAACCATGGCTGTTTTCAAATCGAGGCTGCGGCGCCCAACCTGACGAACTCTATCTCGTCGCCCCGATCCTTCGCGATCGTTCTGGCTGATGGGGTAGAATCGAGAGGCTCGGATCCTTTTCGGGATCGTTCACAGTTTTGGGGAGAACGCCGATGGGTCGCAGCAGGACGAGGGTTTGGTTGTCCGAGCGGACCAGCTACGAGCCAGTCTCGCCTGCCCGCACGCTTGCCGAACAGGCCTTTTCGCGCGCGGCTGGGGCGCCGCTCGTCGCGGGCAATCGCGTGCGCTTGCTCAAAGATGCGGCGGAAAATTACCCGGCATGGCTGGACGCCATCGCATCGGCCAAACGCACGGTCCATTTCGAATGCTACATCATCCATGAAGACGACGTCGGGCGACGGTTTGCCGAAGCTTTGATGGAGAAGGCCGCACAGGGCGTCCGCGTCCGTTTGATCTACGACTGGCTCGGCGCGCTCGGCGCGGCATCGCGCAAATTCTGGCGCTGGTTGCAGGCGGCGGGCGTCGAGGTGCGTTGCTTCAATCCGCCGCAGCTCGACAGCCCCTTCGGTTGGCTGAGCCGCGACCACCGCAAAGTGCTCATCATCGATGGGCGCATCGGGTTCGTCTCTGGATTGTGCGTCGGTCAAGATTGGGTTGGCTACCCCGACAAAGGGATTGACCCGTGGCGCGACACGGGGGTTGAGATCCGCGGTCCAGCGGTCGCCGATCTGGAACTCGCTTTTGCACAGAGCTGGGCGGCGACTGGCGACCCGCTTCCGCCAGAGACCTTGCCGACGCGCGAAGGGATCGCGCCCGAAGGCGACGTCGCGTTGCGCGTCATCGCCGGCGTGCCGAATTCCGCTGGCACTTATCGTCTGGACCAGTTGATCGCCGCCGCGGCGCGGCAGACGCTCTGGTTAACGGACGCTTACTTCGTCGGCACGACGCCCTACGTGCAGGCGCTTCGCTCAGCAGCGATGGATGGCGTCGACGTTCGTCTGCTTGTGCCCGGCGCAAGCGACGTCATCTTGATGCGAGCGCTATCGCGCGCTGGCTACCGTCCGCTGCTCGAAGCCGGCGTGCGCATCTTCGAATGGAACGGGCCGATGCTTCACGCCAAGACGGCTGTCGCAGATGGGCGTTGGGCGCGCGTTGGCTCGAGCAATCTGAACATCGCCAGTTGGATCGGCAATTGGGAACTCGACGTGGCGATCGAAGACGGAAGATTTGCGCGGCAAATGGAAGAGATGTATCTTGAAGATTTGACCAACGCGACGGAGATCGTTTTAAGCGCGCGCCGACGAGTGGAGACGATCGCTCCGCGCCAACGCCGCAAAAGGCGTCCGCGCATCGGTCATGGAAGCGCGAGCCGTGCGGCGGCGGGCGTGGTGCGCATTGGCAACGTCGTCGAAGCGGCGATCACAGACCATCGGACGCTCGGTCCAGCTGAAGCGCGCATCATGCTGAGCGTCGGTCTGTTGCTCGTTGCGTTGACGGTCCTTTCGGTGGTCTGGCCGCGCTTGCTGACGATCCCGCTCGCCGTGATCATGTTGTGGACGGGAGTATCGCTGCTTTATCGCGCTTGGGAGTTGCATGGCAAAGCTGCGGCGACCGCCGCGCCTCCCGCGCGCGGTGAGTCAGTTGCCGCGAAGCCTTCCGAAAGCGATTGAAACGGAGCGTTTTCAGATTTTGGCCCGATCGAGGAGGAGAAGCAAGGTGATCACCAAAAACGAGATCGAAGCCTTGATGACGCGGGCGCCGAAACCGGGTAGCCCTGTATTGAGTCTCTTTTTGCATGCCGAACCGGCTGAGGCAACCAACATCAATCATGCCTTCCTAGTTCAACTCAAAAACGCGCTGCGCCCGATCGAAAACAGCATCGCGGCGCTGCAAGACAAGTCCAGACAGAAAGAGTTGCAGCGGGAGTTCGCTGCCGACGTCGAGCGCGTGCAACGTTTCATCACCGATTACGAAGCGCACGCGCGCAGCCTCGCCATCTTCTGCGACGCTTCGGAAGATCTGTTTTGGGCGCGCCCGATCAACGTCCCGCTACGCAGCCAGGCGCGGTGGGAAGAGACTCCTTACATGCGTCCTCTGTTGGAGATCATCGACGAATACGAACGCTACGGCGTGGTGTTGACCGATAGCGAACGAGCGCGTTTGTTTACGGTCTTTCTCGGCGAGATCGAAGAGGAGCGCGAGGCGTTCAATGATCTCGAAGTCCGGCACATCAAGACGACGGGCACCGATCACTCGCGTTCGCAAATGAACATTCAGCGCAAAGCGGACGAGCACGCCAAGCACCACTTGAAGACGGTCGCGGAGATGATGGACGAATTGGCACGCCGATATGAACTCGGTCGCTTGATACTTGCTGGCCCAGTGGAAGCGACGAGCGAGCTCGCCGATCTGTTGCCCAAGCACCTACAAGAGCGCGTCGTCGCTTCCATTGCGATGCCAATTGAAGCGAGCGCAAGCGACGTGTTAGCCGAAACACTGCGTATCGAGGAGAAGATCGAACGCGAACGCGAGCTACGTGCCGTCGAAGAATTGATCACCGCCGCGCGCAAAGGGGCGCAAGCCGTGCTCGGCATTGAACCGACTTTGCTCGCGTTGCAGGAAGGGCGTATCCTGCGGCTCCTTTACGCCGACCGCGCGCGCTTCGAAGGAGCGCGGTGCAGCAACTGCGGGGCGTTGTTTGTCGGCGAGCGCAAAACGTGTGATTACTGTGGCTCGCCGTTGCAACCAGCGGACGATTTACTCGAGGAAGCGGCCACGCGCGCTGCTGATCAACAAGCACAGGTCGAGCTAGTGCGAGGCGCAGCGGGCGAACGCCTTCAAGCGGAAGGCGGCATCGGCGCTTTCCTCCGCTACTGAAAATGCCATCGCCTGAAAAATCGAGGCACGCGAGAAAACCTTTTGCCTTCTGATTCTTCTCGCGTGCCTCGCTCTGGCGAACGCTCTTCGCCGAAGAGAGTTTAAACAGCGCGCACCGTCGCGCGGCGCAGCTTAGGATCGGACGGTTGCCGCCCGACGAAGTTCAAGTCTTGTCTGAGGCGGGCAAGGTGCTCGTGAATCACTTGCTCCAAAGTGTCGTTGTATTGCGCGGCGATCTTCTCTAGGCTTTGCAACTCGTCTTGCAACTGCGCGACGATCTCGCGCACCTTGCCGCTGGCAGTGGGTTCGATATGAAGGCGGAGTTCGCGGTTCCTGATCTCGCAACGCGAGAAAGCTTTGTTGCGCGAAAGCGCGATGCCAAAGGCGAGCAACGTCGCGTCGCCATCGAATGGCACGGCAAGCGTAAGCGTTTTGGGATCGCCTTCGATCAGGCGCAACCGCTCGCAGATCAAACGCGGGGCGCAGATCTTGTAGCGCAGCAAAAGTTGCGCGCAAAGCGCTGGCTCGTCGTTTTTGACGAGGCAGTGTGGACCTAGCCCCTCAATGTCCTGAATGAGTTGCGAACAGCGGAAACTCAGATATTTTTCTAGGTCCCCGCCTTTAAAGAATCGATTCATCGTCTTACCTCCTTGGTCAGAACAACCTAATAACTTCTCGCGCTCATTCAAGTGACGTTGGGGTCGGCGTGCACTTGCATGCTTGCGAGACGGCGGCACAACCGACGGTTCTTGCCGCCAATCGCGGGGGATGTGTGTGCTCATACTATAAACCGGGGCCGACCTTTTAGCAACGACAGGGCGCAAGGCTTCGAGGATCGTGAGGGAATCTTTTCTCGATCTCGCGTCTGCGGTGAATGGATCTCATCCCAGTTTCGCCGACGATCGAGCGACTTTTCTCTGTGCGTTCCTTTGCGGCACGAATATATGGGGAGGATGAGCACCAAGCTCGCTGCAAGCGTCTCTGGATTCACGATCTGAACGAGCAAGAAATGACTGAGAAGAGCAAATGGCGACGCTCTTCGTGTAATCATCGTCGTCGGTCCAAATATCATGCGGACTTGTCTAATCCGCCCGAGCTGCTAAACCGACGACGTGCAATCACCCTGGTCAGTCCGTAGATCATGATGGCGGCGCTCTTCGTGCGGTAATTAGCGCCGGATCGAGTAAGGTACGAGTAGCAGAGGAACATAAGTTGAGCCGCTCTATACAGAGGAAGAAGGCTGAGAGACGATGAGAGTCGAGAATAGAGAGGTCGATTCTCTTTGCTTTCCGCGTTTTTTTCGATTCGACGCTTAAGATTCGGGCCTGCCATCATCCATCAAGGCTCTTTCGGAAAAGATTCATTGGGGATGGTTGAAGCTGAGAGGGCAACAAGCCTTCGGGCAACTTTGTCTCTTCTTGTGAAGACCTATTGAAATGAACTCCGGAAATCTCGAATGGGACCGCACGTCCAAGCAGCGCCGTCCCCTCTTGCGGAGATACTACCGAAACCGTCCAGAGCTTTGTGCTACGATTGGGACCTTCGACTAAGACCCTCAAACTTGTTTAAGAGCGGATCTCCGTATAAAGAATGGATCCCTGGCGGGCTTTACCCTGCCTCTCGTGTTCTCGCAAAGAAAAGGCTATGCCCCTGCTTCGGCGGGCAGAACAGCTCATGCGGCGCTCGCGCTGTGGCCACAAAGTCCGTTCACAGAACAAATTGCGGAATATAACTTTGGTTTGAAAAAATTATTGACAAAAAGCCAGGCGCAGAAGTATATTGCCGGCGATTCCCCGGTTCTTTTAGCGGGAACATTTTCGGTCGAGTCGTTTGTTGACCATACTTCCTATGGATTTGAATAGAAAGTTTGATTCGTGGACGAATTAACGCTCGTTTCTTTCGGACGAAATCTAGTTCCCGTGACTTTGGAATCATCCGGCGAAGATCCCGTTTTGGAGGTCCTTTGAAAATGTTCGGCATAGGCAACCGAAAGGACGCGATATGGAGCCGAGCACTCGTCATTCTGCTATTGGTGCTCTCTTCTTCGCCCGTCTGCTTGGGACAAGCGAGCGGCAGCGCGACGCTGCGCGTTACGGTCAAAGACCCAAACGGCGCGGTCGTTCCGAAAGCGACCGTTATCTTGACGAGCGAACGCACGGGAGAGCAACGACGCGCAGAGACGAGCGGCGAAGGCACGACCGGTTTTGCTTCGCTCAATCCCGGCACATACACCGTGCGCATCGAGGCCGCTAACTTCAAGGCCTCAGAGCAGCGCATCTCGCTCAATCCGAACGATACGCGCGGGCTTGAGGTCACGCTCGAAGTCGGTGCCCCAACCGAAACCGTTACGGTTACGGCCGAAGCCGAACAGATTCAGACCGAAACGGGCGCGCGAGAGAACACGATCACCGCGCAGCAGATCGATAACCTTTCGATCGTCAGCCGGAGTTCGCTGGAGCTTTTGCGCATTCTGCCGGGCGTAGTCGCCCCCTTTCCTGATGATCCTGGCTTCCAATCCATCGGCTTCAATTCGGGCGCCAACGCCAACAGTCGTTACAACGTCAACGGAGTTCGCGGCGAGAACAACAACGTAAGCATCGATGGTTCGCGCGTGATCGACATCGGCTCAAACAACGGGACGATCATCACCGCGAACAACGACATGGTGCAAGAGGTCAAAGTCCAAACAAGCAACTACCTCCCCGAATACGGGGCGAGTGGCGTGCAGATCACGGCCACGACCAAGGGCGGCGGACGCGAATTCCATGGGACGCTCTACGACTATTTGCGCCACTACAAGCTGAACGCCAACGATCGTTCGAGGGCGACGTTCGGTTTGGAACGGCAAAAGGAGATCTATCAGTACCCGGGAGGCAACATCGGCGGGCCGATCTGTTTGCCGAGGTTTGGCGAAGGCGGTCCCGTGGGCAACTGCTTCCGGGACAAGCTCTTCTTCTTCTTCGGTTTCGAAATCCAGAGGCAAAAGGTCGATCCCGGCGTGAGATTCGACCTCGTGCCCACCTTGGAGCAACGTCAGGGAAGGAACTTCCGGCATCAATACACGGGCGGGATTTTCAATCTCGATCCAAGTCAGATCACGCCCATTGGGCGAGCTTTTCTCAACCTATATCCGTTGCCCAATTTCAACGACCCGACCGGGCGGTTCAATTACCAATTCAGCGGCCTACAACCGATCAATCGGACGCAAGGCGTCTTGCGCTTTGACTACAAGCCCAACGACAAGGTGACGGCCTATCTCCGACTGGCGCGTGAATCCGAAGAGCAGGACTATGCGCGCGGCTTGTGGTGGAACCCATCGGCCTATGAACTTCCGTCGCACGTTTTAGGGACCAATCTCGGTCGGTCTGCTGCCCTCAACATCACCACCGTGATTAATCCGACGATGACCAACGAAACGGTGTTGAGTGCCAGCAAGCTCATGCTCGACAACGATTATCGGGAGCCGGAGAAGGTCTCTTTAAGTGCACTCGGCATAGCGAACTATACCGGGCCTTTCGGCCAGCAAAGCCCATATGCGCCCGTCGCGTTCATTACCAGTTGGGGCGGCTTGACGCAGGGCGATTTCTGGGAGCCCGGTGGTTTGCCACTGTTTGCGCACAACTCAAGCTACTCAGTGTCGAACACGTTGACAAAGATCAGCGGCGCCCACACGCTGAAATTCGGCGGTTTGATCGAACAGGCCAATAAATACCAGAACCTGCACAGTGCGGCTGAAGGGTTGTTGATTTACGCGCCATGGGGCAACGGCTCAACCGGCAACAGCTTTGCGGATATTTTGGTCGGCAAGCCTGCTCAGTACAGTCAAGATACCCGCACGCCACGAGGCAAGTTCCGTCTATACAATTACGAGGCCTTCGCTCAAGATAGCTGGAAGGTCCGTCCGAACCTCACTGTTGAATACGGCGTTCGTTTCGCTTACTTCCCGACGAACAAGGAATTGACCGGGCGCGCCGTGTTGTTCGACCCGAAAGCTTATGTGCGTTCGCAAGGCGTGTTGGTCAACGGCGATCCAAAACGACCGAACGGCATCCTGCAAGCCGCCAGAGGCGAAATACCAGATGGGCTGACGGATAATCCGGCACCTCTGTGGATGCCGCGTCTTGGTTTCGCTTGGGACATCGGCGGGCGCGGCGAAATGGTCATCCGCGGCGGCGCGGGCGTCTTCTACAACCGCGTTCAGGGGAATTACCAGTACTACGTGATCACGCAGCCGCCAAACGCCTATTCTGCATCTTTCAACAGCTACTCCTTCGATCTAAACTACGCCAATCTCGGGCGGATCAATCCGTTCGGATCGGTCGGCAACGTCGGCATCGATTCGGCCAATCCTGAGTCGATCGCTGTGCCGCGGACGACCAATGCGAGCTTGACGCTCGAACGGCGGTTGCCCTTCGGCAACATCGCGACGATTGGGTACGTCGGCACTTTCGGACGGCACCTTCCGCAACAGCGCCAGATCAACTACATCCCGATTGGAAGGCTGTTGAGCGGGACTGTAGGCAACGCCGACCTGTCGAACCCGTTGCACCGCGCCGCGCTCAACGATCAGGTGCTCGCGCAATTCAGGCCATTCCCCGCCTACGGAAGCGTCCGTTACAAGGAGTTCACTGCGACTTCGAACTACCACTCGTTGCAGGCGACGCTCAGCAGACGGGCGGGGAATCTCACTTACTTTGCAACCTACACCTTCTCTAAAGCGCTCGGCATCACAGGCGTCAACGAGACGGGTGATGAAGTCGATCCGGTGGATGCGCGCGGTCGCAGCTACGGCGTGCTGCCGTTCGACAGGACACACGTCTTCAATCTATCCTACAACTACAACGTCCCCGGTTTGGCACGCGGCGTTTTGGACAACCGGTTCGCTCGGGGGTTGCTGAACGGTTGGCAGATGTCTGGCATTACGACGTACGCCAGCGGCATACCGATCAGATTGCGCTTCTCGGGTGACATCTCGCCGAATGGCAACATCGCGATCGCTTACTTCGGCACCAACGCCTTTACAGGATCGCGCGTATCGGCAGGCGGCATCGCGCCGATATTCCTGCGAAACCCGCAGATCAACGGTGGGAGCAGCATAGGTGACAGGATGTTCGATCTGAGCGCCATTGCGATCCCACCGCTTGGCACGACCGGTCCGACGATCCAGCCTTACTACCTGCGTAGTCCGCACAGGTGGAACCACGACGTCTCCTTCTTCAAGAACTTCAAGATCTCGGAGACGAAGAAGATCCAATTCAGGGCCGGCCTCTTCAACATCTTCAATCAGGCTTATCCGCAGTGGTTCGGTCCTGACGATCCGAACAACGATATTTACACGCGGCTCATCGTCGTTTGTAATCAACGCGTCAACGGCGTACCGAATGGCGCCGGGGGGACGGCTGATAACATCTGTGACCCGACCAAAGGGTTCCGCTTCTCCGACGAGACGATCAATAACTTCGGCAAGATCGTCAACAAGCGCGGTCACCGCATAATCGAGCTTGCCTTGAAGTTCTACTTCTAACCGCTCACAGGCCCAGATCAGATGGGGCGCTCGCTTTGGTGGGCGCCCCTCATTGATTTTTGAATCGTTACTCTCTTGCTTGAGGTAGAAGTGTCTTCGGTTCTTGTTTAAGACAACCCTCCGTCGGTTTCACTTGAATCCTCATTCCGTTCTTCGTCTCAAGATTGCGAACGCCATCTGGGAGCTTCCGTGTTCCAACATGGAACGGCGTCCGTTTGGAAATCTTCCTTCAGGCGGTGGTCCTCTCTGACGGCGAGGGAAGGTTCTCGAGCGGTTGATGGGTGATGGTACAGATGGAACTTTTGGGGCTGCAGCCAGCACGAAACCGATCTTCCCGATTTCGCGCTGGTTGATTTCAGCGCGTGATATTTATTCGATACCGATGAGGTTGAGCGAGCGTTCGCTCTTGAGCGGTTATCTCGGCGTCGAATTCATCGAAGGCGGAGAGGATTCGTGGGACGCTTCGGTACTGACCAGCGAGCGGCACCTCTATCTGTCGCCAGCGTAGGAAGAAAAGGTCCGCCCGGCGCCTGATCAAGCTAGCCAGTTTATCCGTCCGTTCACGGGCGGCTTTAGATAGCGCGTTGATCGGAATGCCGCGTTCCAGTTCCTGCGCGGAAAACTGCATGGCCTCTCCATCATCGACGCGCACGCTGTAATGCCCGGCAGGCAGCCCCACGATCCTCAGTCGAACCTGTCCCAGCTTTTCGATCGCCGGCCTTACCTGTTGCATCTCTTTCGATGGAGCGGGGCTAGGCCATGGCAAGGGCGCGTTGACGTTGACGATTGCCGATCCGTCCGCGTCCAGAGCTACGGATCTGGTCAGCTCCATCCCGTCGGGCGATGCCTCCCATGCGCGCAAGATCTCAGCCGCCATCAAGAGTTGACCATCAGCTTCCGGATGCACCCCATCGGGCACGAAGCTGTAAGAGGCGTTGATCTGTTTGGCTTCACGGAGCGCCGAGGTGGTCGCTTCATGAAGGTCTATGACTGGCAACCCTTCGCGCGCGGCGATCCTTTTGGCCGCTTCGCTGTAGCGGTCGAGCACTTCGTTGTAGCGATCCGTGTGCGACCACGAAGGGCGCCGCGTGCCGTCGTAAACGGTGGGCGTCATCACGTAGATGCGCGCGCGCGTCTTCTCTTTGAGTTCGCGGATGATGGCCGTCAATCCATCTTCATAGACTTCGAGGAGCGCCGGATCAAAGTCTTTGTATTCGCCATCATTCATGCCGAAGAGCAACGTGACGACGGTCGGGCGCCGGTTGATGACGTCGCGTTCAAGACGCGCTAATCCACCGACTCCGTTGCACGGCTGGCATCCGTTACCGGTCACCCGATCACCGCTCCAGCCGACGTTGATGAAGGTGATGCGGCGGTCCGGATAGCGCGTCAGCACATAGTGTTCGACGTAGGTCGTGTAGAGCCTTTGCTCCGTGATGCTGTCGCCGAAGAAGATGACGCGGTCGCCGTCGCGCAGCGCGAAGTCGCGCGTCTGAGCGTATGCGGACGCGATCGTGAAAAGGATCAACAAAGCGGGGCGGAAAACGACGGAACGCATATCGCACCTCTTCTTGTCAGGAGAGTTCAAATACTTCAGGGCGCAAGTTCCAAGACGATGATCGTATCATGCTCTTCAACGCGCCGCGGCGGGATGTGCAGCAACAGCTCGCCCGCGCGCTCTTCGTAGCGAACTGCGCTTCCATCGCTTAACAGCCGCGCCCTGTTGATGCGTCGGCCAAGAGCGGGCAGAATCAAGGACGCATCGGGCCAATCGAGCACGTGCACGTAAACGGTTCTGCCCTTCTGAGTCGTCACGCCCCACGGGCGCGGCGCGATGGGACCGCCGCGCGTGCCGTAGATCGCCTCGCCGTTTTGCTTCAGCCACCGGCCTATTTCGCGCAAACGAGCGACGAACTCCGGTTGGATCTTGCCGTTCGGCATCGGGCCGACGTTGAGCAGGAAGTTCGCGTCGCTGCCCGCTGCCCGGACCAGATAGTGGATGAGAGCGCGCGTGCTTTTAAAGCCGTTGTCGGTGAAGTTGTATCCCCACGAGTTGTTGATCGTGTCGCAGGTTTCAAGCGGCAAAGCGCCCACTTCGGTCGTGTTGAAGCCCGCAGTGTTCTTGCCGGGAAAGTCCTTTTCAAACATCTGGAAATCTTCGCCGGGCAAGGGGGCGCGATGATGGTTTGATCCGATGAGCGCTTGCGGTTGCAGATCGTGGATCATTTTGTAGGTTTTGGCCAAGCGCCAATCCGCGTCGGGTTTGTCCCACATCCCGTCGAACCAGATGCCGCCGATTGGACCGTAATTCGTCAGCAGTTCGCGAAGCTGTGCGTCCATGAAGTCCAAGTACTTATCCCATTCGCCTTGCGCTGGTCTCCCCGCCTCGTGCCCGGTCGCGCCGCGCGGGTAGTAATCGGGATGATGCCAATCGAGTTGTGAGTAGTAGAAGAAGAGTTTGATCCCCTGTTTGTGGCATTCGTCGGCGAGCATCTTGAGCACGTCTCTTTTGTAGGGCGTACGGTCCACTATGTCCCAGTCCGTCACCTGCGAGTCGAACATGGCGAATCCGTCATGATGTTTGCTCGTGATGGTGATGTACCTCGCGCCAGCGGCTTTGGCGAGCGCGACCCACTCGCGCGGATCGAATTCGGTGGGGTTGAAAAACTGGGCCAGCTTTTCGTAATCGCGCGCGCGAATGCGTCGGTTGTTCATCACCCACTCCCCATCGCCGAGCAGACTGTAGATGCCCCAGTGGATGAAAAGGCCGAACTTGGCCTCTTGAAACCAGCGTCGCGCTTCGAGGTTGTCTCGGCTTGGCCGGTAGTCGGTCTGCGCGACCACGCCGAGCGAGAAAGCAAGCGCGAGGATCGGAAGCAGATAGAGATTGCCAGAACGCATCATCTTTTCGCCTTTCATAAACGCGGTTCAGAGCGTAGCGCGTAAAACATGCGGTCGTTCACGATGAAGCTTCGCAATCAGCTCGCCGAAGAGCGTATTAGCCCAGGCGAACCATGCGCGCGTGAAGCGTTTCGGATCGTCCCTGTGGAAAGATTCGTGCATGAAACCGGTTCCGGCGTGCGTCTTCTTCAACATCCGCAGGCATTTTTGGGTCTCGGCATCTTCTGCGCTCGTCAATGCGCGCATGATGATGCTCAGAGGCCAGATCATCTCCAAGCCGACGTGCGGGCCGCCGATCCCCTCGCCCGCTGTGCCGCGGAAGAAATACGGGTTCTCTTCGCTGAGGACGAAGGCGCGCGTCCGTTTGTAGATCGCCTCGTCCGGCGAACAGCAGCCAAGGTATGGCAGCGAAAGAAGGCTCGGAACGTTGGCGTCGTCCATGAAGAGCTGATTGCCAAATCCATCGACCTCGTAAGCCCAGATCGCGCCGTATCGCAAGTGCTGAGCGATGCCGAACTGGCGCGCAGCCCCTTCGACTTCGTCGGCCAACCCCGCGCATTCACGCGCGAAGGACGAGTCTTTTAGTTCCGTTGAGAAGATCTCGTTTAATTGGCGAAGGGCCACGATGGCGAAGAGATTGGATGGGATCAGGAGAGGGTAGATGCAAGCGTCATCCGAGGGCCGAAAGGCCGAATGGATCAATCCACATGGCCGCGTCGGATTGCCCAGTCCATTGAGCGGCAAGGTGTCGGTGGCGCGGCTCGTGACACGCTGAAAGCGGTAAGGGCCGGGACCGTACTTTCTTTGTTGCTCGCGAAGCGTGCGGACAATCAGACGCATCGCCTCTTTCCAATCTCGATCGAAGAGTGCGCCATCGCCCGTCTGTTGCCAGTAACCATGGGCCAGCCGCACGACGTAACAGAGCGAATCGAGCTCCCATTTGCGTTCATGCAGCTCCGGCTTCATCTGCGTCAAATCTTTCTGCCATGGGCCGCCGGTCGGCCCGTCATTGAACGCGTTGGCGTATGGGTCGAGCAAGACGCAGCGCGTTTGGCGGCGGACCACGCCAGCGAGAAGTTGTTTGAGCTTGCCGTCCTCTTTGGCGAACGGTAGATACGGCCAGACTTGCGCCGTCGAATCGCGCAGCCACATGGCCGGAATATCGCCCGTGATGATGAAAGTGTCGGGCCGCCCGTCTCGCATTTGGAAGCGGACGGTGGTGTCGAGCGTGTTCGGAAAGCAGTTCTCGAACATCCACGCCAATTCTTCATCGGCGATGGCGCGTTTGACTTCGGCGATTTTGGCTTCGATAGCCTCACTCGTGAAGGCGCGTTTGTCAACGGGAGGGCGGCGGCTTACGAATTCGGGAGACGATGGACCTTTGGTCGCAATGCCCGCACCCATCAGCGCGGCTCCAGTTCGCTTCAGCATCTCGCGGCGTCTCATCTTGCCGTTCATCGCGCGCTCCACTCTCTTCGCCACATCGCGTGAAAGGTCGGAAGGCTTTCGGTTGCACGAACGCCGACCGACTCGACTAGGGAATATCCCGACCGCATTCCTTCGGCGGGTTGCTTCGGTTAAGCCGAAGGTCGTTCAGTTCGAGACGACTTCCAGCACGGCGCGCAGGAGCTTATCGTCGCTGGAACTCGGACCGACCATGATATCGAACTTCCCCGGTTCAACCACGCGGCGCATCTCCTCGTTGAGAAACGAGAGCTTCTCGGGCGTGAGCGTGAATCGCACGGCGCGAGTTTCGCCCGGTTTCAAGTTGATGCGCGCGAAGTCTTTGAGTTCTTTGACGGGGCGCGTGACGGAGCTGACCTGATCGCGGATGTAAAGCTGCACGACCTCGTCTCCAGCGCGCGATCCAACATTATTCACCTCGACCGAGATGGTGACGGACTCATCTGGCTTGATCCGCTTCTTCGACAATCGCAAGTTGTCGTATTTGAACGTCGTGTAGCTCAATCCGTGACCGAAGGGAAAAAGCGGCTCTTTGCTCGCGAAGAGGTAACCGCGCTTCGCCGAGGGCTTGTGGTAGTAGTAAACGGGAAGCTGGCCCACCGAGCGCGGGATCGTCACCGGAAGTCTCCCCGCCGGATTGTAATCGCCAAAGAGCACGTCGGCGACCGCCGTGCCCGTTTCTTGTCCGAGATACCAACCCTCGAAGATCACGGGGACGCGCTCGGCGATGTAATTGATCGTCAGGGGACGACCGTTGATGAGAAAGACGATGACCGGTCTGCCCGTTTCGACGATGGCACGGACCAGATCGTTTTGACGCCCCACGAGATCGAGGCTGTCGCGGTCGCCGAGGTGGTTCTCCGACCAAGCTTCGCGTGACGTTTCGACGTTGTCGCCGACAACGAGCAGAACGACATCGGCCGATTTGGCGACCGCAACCGCTTCGGCGATCTTTCGCGCATCATCCGCTGGATCATTCAAGCGCACGTCGTCGTTCCACCAGCTCGGTTCGCCTCCCTTTTGCGGCGCGCCAGCGGTGATCTTGCAGCCTTCGGCGTAGAGCACGTTAATCGAGTCGCCCACTTTCCGCTTGATGCCTTCGAGAATGTTCGTCTTGTGGCGGGGGGCGCCGCTGTAACCGCCGAGTTCGACGCGCGCCGCATTTGGACCGATGACAGCGAGCGTCCTGATCTCGTTGCGCGCGAGCGGGACGATCCCTCGTTCGTTCTTCAACAGGATGATGGCCTCGCGCGCAGCGCGCAGGGCCAGCTCACGATGCGCGGCGCTTTCGCTGATGCGTTCCGCTTCATCAGGATCGACGTACGGGTTGTCGAAAAGTCCGAGGCGGAATTTGGCCTCGAGAACGCGGGCGACGGCGCGATCGATGAGGTCCACAGGGATCGTTCCGCTCGTCACTTGCTGGACCAGCGTGTCGAACGTTTGATTGAACGGCAGCTCGATA
>NZ_PSLQ01000001.1:0-3938 GCF_040289685.1 Pyrinomonas sp. | reverse complement strand
CTCGTTGATGCCGAAATAATCCGAGACGACGAAGCCACGAAACCCCCATTCGCCGCGCAGGACGTTGCCAAGCAACCGACGGTTCGCGTGCGATGGGATGCCGTCGATCTCGTTGTAGGAGGCCATGACGCTCATCGCGCCGCCTTCGGTGACGGCCGCTTGAAATGGGTAGAAGAACTGTTCGCGCAGGACGCGTTCGGAATAGTTAGCCGGAGCGATGTTCGTCCCACCTTCCGGTTGCCCATGCGCGGCGAAATGTTTGAGCGTTGCAATGACATGCCGCCGGTCGATATTCGGCCCGTCGCCTTGAAACCCGCGTACGGCGGCTACGCCCATGCGCGCAACCAGATAAGGGTCTTCGCCATAGGTCTCTTCGATCCTCCCCCAGCGCGGCTCGCGCGCCAGATCGAGCACCGGCGTGAGCACCTGATGCGTGCCGCGCGCGCGCGCCTCGCGCGCAGCGGCGGAGAAGACCTCGCGCACCAATTCGACGTCCCAAGTGCTGGCAAGCGCGATGGCTTGCGGGAAACTAGTCGCTCCTCGGGCGGCGAGGCCGTGAAGCGCCTCTTCGTGAAAGATGGCTGGAATGCCTAGGCGGTTACGCTCGATGATGTAACGTTGAAGCTGATTGGCGAAGATGGCGTGTTCGCGCGGCCCCTTCTTTTGATACGGCCCTGTTATGTTTTCCAAATCGGTCGCCATGCCGAGGCTCGGTCCACCGATCTGCCCAATGCCATGCGCGAGGACCGCTTTGACGCGGTCACTCGGCGCAAACTCGCCCTGCGCGTTGATGAACTCTTGTGGACGAAATGCGGCCCACAGGCATTGCAACTGCGCGACCTTCTCTTCGAGCGTCATGCGTTGAAGTAAGTCTTGGACGCGCTGCTCCACTGGCAGTCGCGCGTCGCGATAGGGAAACGCCGTCTGCGCTTGACCCAACGAGAATGGGGCAAGCGTTACACAACAGATGAGCAGAAAAGATAACTTGCGCAAGCTCCAGTGATTCTCCCTTCGGCTTGACGAAGAGCGAAACGAATCTTCGACTCAGTAGCAAAAGACGCGACCATCGGCACGAGATCTCGATCAGCGCTCATGACGCGGCGAAAAAACGCGGCCGCCACCTTTCAATCGAGCCTGAACTCTCCGACTAAACCGCCTACCATCACCTCGAACTCTCCCGGTTCGACCACGGGCTTGTTGTTCGGCCCGATGAAAGCCAAGTCGTCGCGGCGCAACCGGAAGGTAAGAACCTTGCTTTGACCCGGTTCGAGGTTTATTTTAGCGAACCGCTTCAAACGTTTTCCTGGCGGCGTCAAACTCGCCACCATATCGCGCACGTAGAGCTGGACCACCTCTTGACCAGCCCGCTTCCCGGCATTGGTGACGGTCACGCTTATTTCCAATTCTTCATCGCCGCGAACGCGCTCGCGGCTCAAACGCAGCTCGCTGTAGCTGAAGGTCGTGTAGCTCAACCCATGCCCGAACTCAAACTGCGGGCGAAACGAAACGTTGCCGAAGCTAGCGGTTTCGGTCTCGAAAGCTTTGCGGTCGTATGTCACCAGCGAATTGGGCGCGCTCGGATAGGTGAAGGGAAGCTTGCCGCAAGGGTTAAAATCGCCGAACAGGACATCGGCGATCGCTCGACCGCCTTCGTTGCTCGGATTATAGGCCATGACGATGGCTTGCATCTTGTTGGCGATGCGACTGATGACGCGCGGACGCCCTTCGACCAACACAAGCACGACAGGCTTGCCGGTCGCTGCAATCGCTTCGGCGAGTTTCAACTGCGGCTCGCCCAAGGTGAGATCCGTGATGTTGCCGGGAGTTTCGGCATACGATCCTTCGCCGAGACAGAGGATGACGGCATCGGCATCGCGCGCCGCGCGCGCCGCCGCCGCGATGTCTACCTCGACGTCTATGTCGGTCGGCGTCGAGTTAGATGGTCCGCCCGCGGCGCGCACGATCTTCGTGCCGGGGACGTAGACGACGTTCGATCCGCCGATTTTGGCTTCAATGGCTCGGCGAATCGTCAGCTTGTCTTTCGGATAGAGCGACTCTTCCGACCCTTGCCAGACGTAGGTCCAGCCGTTGTTGAGCGAGATCAGGGAATCGGCGGTCGGTCCGGTGATCAGCACCCGCGCGTTCTTCGGAAGAGGAAGCAGATCTTTTTCGTTCTTCAGCAGCGTGATCGATTCACGTGCGGCTTGCAGGCTGAGTTGTTGCGCTTCAGGCGACCCGATCTGGGCACGAAGCGCGGGATCAGGGAAAGGATTCTCGAAAAGCCCCAGATCGAATTTGACGCGCAGGATACGGCGCACCGCTTCATCGATGCGCGACTCCGACACGGCTCCTTCTCGGACGAGTTGAAACAGCAGATCGCTGAAGCTGTAATCGCTCGGCACCATGCTCATATCGATGCCGGCCATCACCGCCATGCGCGTCGCCTCTTTCTCGTTGGCCGCGACGCGCCACTGCGTGACCAGCTTCTTGATGTCCTCCCAGTCGGAGACGATGAAACCTTGAAAGCCGAGTTCGCCGCGTAAAACATCGGTCAAAAGATAACGGTTGACATGACCCGGAATGCCGTTGACCTCGGCCGAGTTGATCATTACCGTATGCGCTCCGGCGCGCACGGCGGTGGCGAAGGTCGGAAGGAAGTATTCGCGCAAGTAATGTTCCGGGATCCATGCAGACGTGCGGTCGCGCCCGTTGAGCGGAAAGCTGTAGCCGACGTAGTGCTTCATGCAGGCTGCGACGTGTTCCGACGAGGCGATGTCGTCGCCCTCCATACCGCGCACGTAAGCGGCGCCCATGACTTTGGCGAGATACGGATCTTCGCCAAAAGTTTCATAAAAGCGCGGCCATAGCGGTTGACGCCCGATGTCGAGCACGGGCGAGAAACTCCACGGAATGCCAGCGGCGCGCGTCTCGCGGGCGGCCACTGCCGCCAAGCGCCGCATCAACTCCGGATTCCACGTCGCCGCCATGCCGATCTCTTGCGGAAAGAGCGTGGCGCCTTGAACGTAATTTGCGCCGTGAATCGAATCAATGCCGTAGAGGACTGGAATCCCGAGTCGCGTGCGTTTGGTCGCCGCCTCTTGAATCTGTCGGATGATCTCGTGCCATTTTTCGACCGGAAGCGCTTGATCGCGCACGTTCAAGATCGAGCCGACACCGTATTGAACGATCGCCTTTTCGAGCTTGACCGGATCAACCCGCAAGTCTTGGTCTTTACCGGTTGTGACCATGCCGATTTCGAGCTGCGTCATTTGCCCGATCTTCTCGCGCAGCGTCATGCGGCGCAGCAACTCTTCGACGCGCGCCCCATGGTCGCGGCGCGATTTGGGCGATTGCATGGCGCGTTGTAAGAACGTTTCGCTATCGAGCAGATCGCCGACGGGCGTCTGCGCCCAGAGGGCCGAAAGATGCGTCTGTGCGCACAGGAACGCCAAAAGCAGCGCGAGCTTGCGTTTCATGGGTCGACCGAAAGTTGACGGCACTTTGTTCACAAATAGGATAAAAGATCGGCTCTTTTGTAGCGCAACGCGACGCGCTTTGCAAGAACTTTTTTCCGCTTCCCTCGGAACCTTCTCGCAGCCGCCATCGCCACATCGTGCGGCGCATTATTTCGGCGAAAAAGCATCTGCGAGAGACCGCACGCGCAGGCGACGACGAAAGTCGCCGACGTCGCGCGGTCGTTCGAGACGGATCAGCGCTTCGCTGGACGTCCGGAGACGAGATCGAAATGGTTGTCTGAGAAGTTGACGTTATCGAGCAAAAAGTAGACGGCGCGCGCTAGAACGTCGGTGGAGTGCGTGATCATTGTATCCGCCCAGCATCCGCTGCAATGCGGTCGAAACGTTAGGTCGGGGCAGCGCAAGTTCTTTAGAAAAACGGGGGAGCGCGAGTGGGCTGTAATCCCCCTCAATTCATTGAGG
>NZ_PSLQ01000088.1:0-10388 GCF_040289685.1 Pyrinomonas sp. | reverse complement strand
CTCGCGTCCATTCCTTTGGGGATGCCCCTCAATTTATTGAGGGGAGGACGTCACATCTGCGACCGCTCGCCAGATGATGGACGTTGAACTCGCTTGAGTTCGCATTTAAACTTCGGCAGATGAGGATCGTTCGCCTGACGAGCCGCAGCAACGAGACGGTGAAAAGAGCGCGTGCCGTGCGCGATGGGCGAGAGCGCGGTTCCATTTTCATAGAAGGCGTGCGCCTATGCGAAGAGGCGATTCGTTCCGGCCTCGACATCGAGGAGCTTTTGATCGCCGATTCTCTTTCGGATGATCCCAAGGTCAAACTGATAGCCGAAGCTTTGGGGAGCAAAGCGCAGCGCCTATGTCTTTTGAGCGATGAGCTGCTCGCTTCTGTCTCAAACACGAAGACGCCGCAAGGCATCATCCTGCTCGCCCGTCGTCCGGCCACCGACCGCGCTTCTTTCGAGCATCGCCTCGTCGCAAGGGCGGAGACTCCGTTTCTAATCATTCTTCACAAAATCAACAATCCGTCCAACGCCGGGGCTATTTTACGCACGAGCGAAGCGGCGGGCGCCACTGGCGTCATCGCCACTTCCGGCACGACCGATCTTTTCTCAGCCAAAGCGCTGCGTGGCGCGATGGGCTCGGCCTTTCGCCTGCCCATCTGGACCGGCATGATGCTGCCAGAAGCCATCGAGTGGTGCGCAAAACGCCAGATTCGCACCTTTGCGACCCATTTAGGAGCCGAGAAGAGTTACACCGAAATAAACTGGCGCACGCCGTTTGCGGTCGTTTTCGGGGCAGAAGCGAGCGGATTGAAGAGCGATGAAGTGTGCATAGCGGACGAAACGGTCAAGATCCCAATGCACCCACCGGTTGAAAGCCTCAACGTCGCCGTCGCCGCCGGCATCATCCTCTACGAAGCCGTGCGCCAGCGTTCCGGGACCCTTTGCGCTCGAGATCATGAAGCTTAGCCGCGCTGCGTGCCTGACGCAGACTGATCGGCGGAGTTCAAAACTCTCACCCGAACGTTTGATCCGCTCCAAAGACCTCGACTTCGAGGGAAAAAGAGGAGACGAGCATGAAACTTCATAGGCTGTTTCTCTGAGATTTCGCTCTTCCTCGATCATGCTGGCCCACACATCGGCGGCTCCGATGAAAAATCAATCAACCCGAAGATTTCTCTTGCGAAATGACGTATTCGGAAGAAGAGGCCGAGTCATGCCGATACGCAAACGTGAACATCGGCTGCAACGATGGATCGGCTTGCAGTACGACCATCTCCACTCGTGAAGATGGACAAGGCAAAGCCAAGGTTGCGTTTGTCTACGCTTGCGATCGATCCCGCGCGGTCGTGCTGAAGCACATGCGAGGATTGAAAGAGGGAGACGCGGTAAAAGTTTCTTGAATCTCAGGATCGTTGTATGACATCGTTGCCGCCGCGAGCCGCGCTGCTGGCGGCCTCTTTTTCTCTCTCCTCGCGCTCCCGCCCCTGCGTCGAAACCCAAGACGTTCATTCTGCTTCGCAGGGGGCAACTCCCCTTGCTTCTCTCCGCCCCAAGCGTTCAGCTAAAATGGCTGTTGCGCGATCGGAATTATGGCCTTGACGAACGAAGCGAAAAAAGATGTTGAAAAAGGTTCTCGTGCGCGGCGCGATGAGACGTTGGTGGAACGTCTGCTCCATCGCGCGCTGGAGAGCTTGGGGCGAGCGGTGGACCGTCGCTTCGGGCTTGCGCCCGAAACATCGAACCAAATGACGACCTCGCTTTTGATCGAGCGCATGCGCCGCCTGATCGATGAGCGCATCATCGAAGACGAGCGCCGCGGGCGCATCGCTCCGCACCTCATGAAGCTCAAGATCGAATGGGGCACGCACACGAACGCGCCCGAAGAAGCGCTTGAAGAACTGAAGCATGAAGTGCTCGCCGCGGCCATCGATCACATCAACGATCAGCGGTTGCGCACTTTCGCTCCAGTGCGCGTTGAGGTCGCCGCTGATATCTTCACAACCGGCATTAACGTTGACCCTTCTTTCGGGGAGTTCGAGGAAGAGGCGCGCCGCATCCGAGAGGGGGGAGATGAAACGCCGTCCGAACTGCAAAGGGAGATCGCGCTGGTCGTCGAAATACGCTCGCCCGAGGGCGGGCAAAGGGCGTCGCTGCGAGTTGTTCCCGGTGGCAAACGCATCGCCATCGGGCGCGCCGCCGACAACGATCTTTGCTTGCGCCACCAGAGCGTCTCCAAAATCCACGCCACGATGGCGATGACGCGCGAAGGCAGCTTGCTTCTTTCCGACGCCGGTTCGACCAATGGAACATACATCAACGGGCGGCGTATTGCTTACGGCGAGGCGCGCCTTTTGCAGGATGGCGATGTAGTCAATTTCGGTGAAGTGGAAGTGCGCTTTCGGCGTGTTGAAGAGGCGAAGAGGACGGGGCAAGGATGAACCGCGACGGGCTTTTCGCAACTTTGGTTTGGTCTTTCAAAGATGCCTGATCGGCGGCGGCACACCGAAGCGAACGACGATGCGCATCTTTCGCAATCAGAGCGCAACCGAACGGATACGCAAAATACGGTTCGCATCGGAGCGAACGGCGATGGGCACCTTTTGCAACCTTGGCTCTTCCCGCGCGGCGCGGGCCGATTCGGCGAAGAGCGACTCGAATGCAAGACCCGATACGCGACTCCCTTGCCGGTTCGCAATCGGCATCCTACCAGAGATAAAGAGCAAAGCGAGAGGCGGACGTAACTCATGTTGCTGCTCCTGATCCCGGAGAAGTTGCCAGCGCTTTTGAGCTTGATCTACATCGGCGGCTTGGGGCTGGTTGCGTTGCTGCTCCTCGTCGCTTTCGTTCGATACCGAACGAGAATCAAGCGCGATCCGTTGGTTGCCGTGGCACCAGAAGATCTGCCCGAAGAAGTGCGCAAGCGTCTAAGCGCGATGGCGACCAACCGCGGCGTGCGCGCTTTTCGCTTGGCCTTCACGCTGCTCGTCCTCACCGTCTTCGGCTTTCACGTCTATTGGGCGCTATATGCCGCCGAGACCAACGAGAAATTTCAAGCTCTGAGCTACAAGGACTTGCGCAATCGGCGGCTGGCCGAATCGACGTTGCGCGGTTGGATTTTGGACCGTTCCGGCCAACTGGACCGGGCGTTGGCGCTTTATCGTCGGGATGAGCGCGGGCGGATCGTGCGCGAGTATCCGCTGGACCAAGCAACGGTTCATCTGCTGGGCACGGATCGCGGCGATCCCGGCCTCGAACGCGCGCTCTTCGGCGTGGAAAGCGGCGCGCTGCCGCAAGCTTTAGACGTCGTCCTCGAACGCAATCTGCGTCAGCCTGCGACGCTCGACGTTCGTTTGACCATCGACCGCGAGCTGCAGAAAGCCGCCGTCGAACAACTGCGCGGTCGTCACGGCGCGGTCGTCATTCTCAATCCGCAGACGGGCGAAGTGCTTGCCATGTACAGCAACCCGTCCTACAGCGTCAAGGACGCGCAGGATGAGACGACGTGGATCAGGCTTGACGCCGACAAACGCGATAGTCCGCTCGTCAATCGCGCGCTCAGCTTCTATTACATTCCCGGTTCGACCTTCAAAACCGTGACCATGCTCGCGGCCTACCGCGCCGGCATGCAGGATGCCGAGTTCGTCTGCAGCGGCAACGGCTACTACGCGCAACCGGGCGCGCGCGTTATCTACGACGATGGCGGACCGGGCGAGGTCCACGGCAGAATTGGCATGGCGCGCGCTTATGAAGTCTCTTGCAACCAATACTTCGCTCAACTCGCCGTCAAGCTCGGAGCGCAAAGGATGCGTGACGCAGCACGCGCCCTCGGCATCGGCGCTTACGACACGTCGGATGATGCGCTGCGCGGGCGCAAACAGCCCGAAATATGGAACGCGAGCACATCAGCGGTGGCGCGCGCGCTCGCCCCACGCGAGGCGACCATTGTCGCCGCCGATCGCATGCGCCCCTACGACCTCGCGCTCGTCGGATTCGGACAAGGTTACGCCGGGCAGATGACGCCTTTCGAAATGGCGCTCGTTGCAGCAGCCATTGCTAACGTCGAGGGCAAGTTGATGAAACCGAAAATAGAGCTCGACCGTCCGCCGGAAGCGTTCGCCCAAGTCGCGACGCCGCAGCAGGCGGCTGAGATGCGCGCTATCATGGGACGCGTGACCATGGGCACAGAGGGGACGGCGCGTCGGATCTTCGCGCCGCTCACGGCTGCGGGCATCACCACGGGCGGCAAAACCGGCACCGCGCAGAAAGAAGTGCCCGTTTATGACCCGAAGACGGGCGAACCCGTAACCGTCAAGAAGTACGAGCGCGACCGCACGGGCCGCATCATTCGCGAATACGAGCAGGTGCTGATCTCACCCGAGAAGAGGATCGATAGCTGGTTCCTGTGCATCGCGCCGCTCGAACGCCCGCAGATCGCCATGGCCGTTATCATCGAAGGCGGCGGCTATGGCGCGCGCGCTGCGGCTCCGGTGGCCGCCGCGCTTGTCGAAAAGGCGCGCGAACTCGGCCTGCTTGGCCTTCCGCCGCAAGAGAAAGGGGTGCCGAGCAAAGACCAACCGCAAGCCAAGAAGGCTCGACGCGCACGCGCCGAAAGCCGCGCTCGCAGATGAGAGCGGTAAAGGCTTGAACAGGGGAATCGGACTCGATCACGTGGCGCAGTTGCCCGCTCCACTCGAAAATGAGGTTGCGAGAAAGGACGTCCGGCTCTGGAACGAACGGTTTTACGCGGCAGAACTGGAAGCTCTTCAGGCGAACTGACGATCGGATGCAAACATGATCAAAAACCGGGCCTCGTCACATCTTTTGATCCTGCTTTTGATCGTCGCCTTCGAGGCGATCGGCTACTACACCGTTTATCGCGCAGCGTTGCTGCGCGGATATGAGCCGTCCGTGGCAAGCGGCGTGCGCGACCTGCTGCTCTTCGTGCCGCTCATCTTTCTGCTTCTCTGGCTCTCGCGCGCGATGCGTTACGCTGGGCAGTGGACGCTCTACACAGCAGCCACCGCTCTGTTTGCCATCGGCATGGTGGTCCAGTATCGTCTCTACAATGATCCCGAGTACGGCGCGCGCAACAAAGCCGAGGCGCGCGCGCAGAAGATGGTGACGATGCGCGAGCGCTACATCGCCCACTTCTACGACGCCGAGAAGAAGAAGCTGCTCGGCCTTCCGCCCGACATCACTGAAGAGCAGATCATTTCGCGTCCCACACGTCGCTCAAGCATCGCCTTCTCCAACGTTCTGACGTCGAGCTACACGTGGGTGCCGATCTTCGCCTTTTTCGCTTTCGCTCTCGCCTTTCGGCTCTTCGCCGACGAGCGAGTGCTCGGTTGGGTTCAACGCAACAGCTTCTCCATCGTGCTTTTGACGCTCGTTCCGCTGGCGGCGGCGGTAGCCACGTCTGAAGCCGGCAAGGCTTTGGGCAACATGACGCCATGGGAGCCGTCGAAGATCCCCTTCCTGCTCGGTTTCGCTGGGGTCTTGGCCGCCTACTACCGAAACCTCGCGCAGACCTACTGGGGCTTGCCGCGCGCACGCGACGTCGTGCCGCTCGTCGCCATGGCGATCATCCCCTTCATTCCCTTCTTCGCCTTGAAAGATTTCGGCCAGATGCTCGTCTTCAGCGGCGCGTATGCGACGCTCTATCTCATCGCCGTGCGGCGCTGGCCGCAAATCCTCGTCTTCGTCGGTTCGGTTCTGCTGGCGGCGGCGATCCTCGTTGTCGGCGCGCTGCCGCGCGACGTGCAAGAGCGCGTGCCGCTGCTTTCAGCGCTAGCCCAACCGGTCCAAACCGTTTTGCCGGATCGCATCAAGCAACGTTTCCATCTCTGGCTCGACGGCTTCGATCCGCCGTCGCCGGAGACTTCTTGGTGGAAGCGCGACTACCAAGAAGCGCTCGCCGAAAATCCGCGCATGCGCGAACTGGCTGAGCAAAGCCCGGCAATGCAACGCACGGTCAACGTCGACATCTGGTTTGATCGGTTAGCTTTTCAACCGGCGCAGGCGCTCTTCGGCATCGCGTCCGGCAAAACAACGGGGCGCGGCCTCGGGCTTGGCTTTTCGGAGGTCATCCCGGTGGCCGACTCCGATTACATCTACGCTGCCATCGGCGAGGAGTTCGGACTTATCGGCGGGGCAGTGGTTCTGACCTTGCTCGCCATCTTCGTCAATGCCGGCATCAAAACGGCCACCGAAGCGCGCGATATGTTCACCAAACTCTGCGCTGCAGGGCTGACGGTTTTCATCGGGCTGCAGGCGATCGTCAACATCGGCGGAATCACACGCGCTTTGCCGATGACCGGCATTACGCTCCCGTTCGTCAGCCACGGCGGTTTCAGCTTGATCACCAGTTTCGCCATGCTCGGCATGTTGATGGCTTTTTCGCACCGCAACGCGCGTGAAGCAGCGACGTTGCCGCAACTCGTCAAACGCGAAGAGGCTCCGGTGCTGGAGGCGGTTCAATGAAGCAAGAGGCGACGTTGTTGGTGGAAGCGGCAGCGATCACCGATCGCGGACTGAGCGAGAAACGACCCGTCAATGAAGATTCTTACCTTGTCGATGTGGAGAACCGCATCTTCGTTGTGGCCGATGGCGTCGGCGGCGCACAGGCGGGTGAAGTGGCGTCGCGGATGGCGGTGGAGACGCTTGCTGAAGCTTTTCGTCACAAGCACCTTGATGAGGACGTCGAAGAGCTGATGGAGATCGCCATCCAGCGTGCCAACGACCGCATCTATCGCCTGTCGCAAGAAAACCCCAGCATCGAGATGATGGCGACCACCATCGTCGCGCTTCATCTCGATGGTCGTCGGGCGACCATCGGCCACGTCGGCGATTCGCGCCTTTATCGGTTGACGCCTGATGGCAAGCTCCACCGCGAAACCGAAGACCATACGGTGGTCGAAGAGGAAGTGCGGGCAGGCAGGATGACCGCCGAGGAGGCGGCGATGCATCCTGCGCGCAACGTGATCAATCGCGCGCTCGGCGCCGAAACGCTGGTCGAGGTCGATACGCGCGCCCTTGAGGTCGAGGACGGCACGACTTTCCTTCTCTGTTCCGATGGCATCACGCGCCATATCTCGGACGAAGAGATCCGTCGCTTGCTGCTGCAAGCTGACGACCTTCGAGCGACCTGCGAACAGATGAAACGCCTGTGCTATGAACGCGGCGCTGAAGATAACCTCACGGCGGTGATCGTGCGCATCGGCGCGCGACATGAAGAAGAGACGGTCGTGCGTCCCGGTCGCTTCGCGCCGGAGCAATCGTCGCGCCCACGCATTAGCACCATCGCCGTTCCCGTTGACGATGCTCGTTCCGCAAAGCCTCGACGTCGAGAAGAGGCGAAATCCGGCGCGTTCACCAAGATCCTTCGCGCCTTGGGGCTGCTGCTCCTTTTCGGCCTCGTCGCCGGAGCCGCCTTTTACGCTGGGATGAATTACGAACAACAACGCGCGGCGCGCCCTGAAACGCAGGCGACGCCCACGCCCGAGATCAACGCACGTGAACTCGAATACGAACGCCAAAAGCGTGAGATAGACCACGCGCCGCGCGCGATGCTCAACCGCATGACGCAAGCGACCGCAGGCGAACCGCTCGCCTCGACAGATCCCGAGTTCCTCTATCTGTTCGGGCGCGCCGCGCTGCTGGCAGGCGAGCACCAGCAAGCGGCGGAAGCTTTTCGTCGTGCCATCGCGTTGCTTGAAGAGAACAAAGACGAAGGCACACGCTCCCTGCAGATCGAGACGCGCCTTTTGGCGGCAGCAGCCGCCCTTCGTTCGCGCGATCCGGCAGCGATCGAAGAGGCGTCGCGCGCGCTCGATCAGACCTTGCAGAGCTTGAATCAGAAGGATTTTGCCCCGACGCCCGCCCTTTCACCCTGATGGGGACGGTGTGGCAAACCGGAAAAGAGATGAGCGAATTGAAACTGGAAAATTGCCGACTCGACAACCGTTTCGACATCCTCCGGTGCTTGGGTCGCGGAAGCTACGCTGAGATCTTCGTCGCGCGCGTGGTGTCGCCAAGCGACCATCTGCCGCCGATGGTCGTCATCAAAGCCCTTAACACGAACCTTCAAGGGGAGCCGGATGCCGAACTGGAACGGACCTTGATCGAAAACTTTCAGAACGAAGCGAAAGCTCTTGACCGCGTGCGCCATCCGAACATCATCAGCTGCCTGGGGCGCGGGACGGCGCTCGACCTCGACGACCGCCTCTTTCACTACCTCGTCCTCGAATACCTGCCCGGCGGCGATCTCGCCAAACTCTGCAACAACCGCCCGTTGCCGCTCAACCAAGCGCTTTTTTATCTCGAACAGGTTTGTCGCGGTTTGAGCCACGCCCACGCGCGTGGCGTCATCCATCGCGACATCAAACCGCAAAACCTTTTGCTCACCGAAGATCGCCGCACAGTGAAGATCGCCGATTTCGGCGTGGCCAAGATCAAACTGATCGAAACGCAAGAAGGCATCATCACCAAAGTCGGCACCGAAATCTATGCCGCACCCGAACATCATCCGGCCAGCGATACTACGCCGCTCGATGCGTTGTCGCGCGCAACGCGCGAGCACTTGACGCCCGCCGCCGACGTCTATTCGCTCGCCAAGACGACCTTCATGCTGCTCGCTGGACGCGCACCGCGCGAGTTCGCCCGTCGCCCTGTCACGCGATTTCCATCGGAGATCGCATGCGAGAGGTGGGCGCCCGCCGTGCTGCGCGTTTTGGAACGCGCAACGCAAAACGACCCCGAACTGAGGTACCAAACGGTGGCCGAGTTCTGGCGCGAATTGCAAGCAGCGGTGCAGGAGGCTCAAGTCGAAGACCTAGAGAACGCCCCGACCAAACTGCTAGTCAAAGATGAAGAGACAGTGGTCGCCAAGCCGCGCGCCGAACGGATCGAAATCGCCCGAAGCGCTGAACAACGGCCCGAAGAGATTGGGCCTAAACATCCGACTGGACGCCATCTCGATCCTTCACGCATCATCGTTCCGATCGCTGGCTCGATCGAACAAGGATCAGCGCAAGAAGCGACGCTACAAGATGGGGGCGCTTCCGCCGCCGCCCCTTCCAACCATTTTGCAGCGCGCCGCCGCCCGCTGCGTTGGCTCGCGACAGCGGCGTTTATTTCGTGCTTTGTCTTTCTGCTCTACGCGACACATAATTATGTAAGCAGCCTGCGCCAAGGGCGAACGGCGACGGCGACCGCCGAGAACCCTTCGCCAATCGGACGGCAGTTAGTCGCGACGACCGATGTCAACCTGCGTTCGGGGCCGAGTGCGAGCTACCCGCGCGTGGGGCTGGCCGAGCGCGGTTCGGTCGTGCGCGTTCTGGACGCGCGCAACAACTGGCTTGAAGTGGTCATCGTCGAGCACGGTCGCCCGAAAGAAGACCCCGCCTCGCTGGATCGCGGGTGGGTCAACGCCATCTATTTCGATCCGAAGTGAGATCAAGCTGACCTGAAGAATGGTGCGAGGTGAAAGAGCCGTGGGATTACTCGAATCGATCAGACGCTGGATCGACGGAATAGACGCAGACGATCCGCTCGCTGAAGTTGATGAGCAGAAGAAACCGCGTCGCGTGTGGGAGGAGTTCTTCGTGCGCATCGCGCGCGAGGTCGAAGCCGTAATGCAACGCGAGATGATTACGCCGCCCGGCGGACCAACCTTCCTTCCACGCGAATACATCGTCTTTTTGAGCAACGAGGACGACAAGGAGTGGCGTGGAGACAAGCGACGCGCTCTCGAACAAGGTTTGCGCCACATCCTATCGGAACGCGCGCGCGAGTTGAGCGGGAAGACGCAACTAGCGAACAAGTCTTTCGTCATTGAACTGCGCGTTGATGGCACGCTTAACAAAGGCGAGTTTCGCGTGCAGCCTGTCTGGGAAGAGAGCGAGACGGGTTCGACCACTGTCACGCCGCGTCCCCTCCAAGAAGCGCCGACAGCGCGTGATGATTCGACGGTCGCTGAAGGCGAGGCGACTGTGGTTCGCAAACGTCCCGTGGAACTCTACTCCATCGAGATTTGGCGCGATGGAGTGCGCCAGAAAGTGGTCCCGATCAGCAAACCGGAGATCACCATCGGACGCGGCTCTCGCTCGGTCACGGTCGATCTTCCGATCACTGGCGACCCGGAGATCAGCCGCTTACACGCTGTGCTCGCGCGCGACGACAAAGGGCGATTTTGGCTCACGCACAAGGGGCGTAACCCAACGCTGGTGAACGGGCGCGAAGTGGCGCGCGATGAACCGACGCCGATATCGCTGGAGGACAAGATCGAGATCTGTAGCTACACTTTGCGGATCCAGTCGAAGCCTTTCGATCGTTGATGACGGCGAACCAATGGCCGTTCGTCCGCCCGAAAGCTCTTTCCAGATGGTTGACCGCTCT
>NZ_PSLQ01000087.1:0-10641 GCF_040289685.1 Pyrinomonas sp. | reverse complement strand
GGGGTGAGCGGCGCTCATCCCCACGGCGCGCAGCCGGGGGTCTGTAGCGCCGCCGCAATCAACGATGAAGCGCGCGTCACGAACTGAATGGTCCCACACGAGATCGTTCGAGTCGCGCGCATTTCACATTCGGCTCCAACTATCGTATGCTCGTCTGTTTAGCGTTCCCTCGGAGAAGGCGGATGGAAACACAAGTCGAGCCGACCGCTGACCGCATCATCAAACTGCCCATGTTTCGGGCGCTCGCCCATCGCAACTATCGCTTCTTTTGGGCGGGCGCGCTCCTGTCCAACGTCGGCACTTGGATGCAAACGGTGGCGCAAGGATGGCTCGTCTTGCAATTAACGGATTCAGCCTTCTGGCTCGGCGTTGATGGATTCATGGCAACGGCGCCCGGATTGCTGCTGACTTTGCTTGGCGGCGTCTTCGCCGATCAAGTGGACAAAAAAAGACTTCTCATCTGGACGCAGGTCGGAGCGGGACTAGCGGCGCTTGCGTTGTGGTCTCTGATCGTCGCAGGGTTGATCCAGCTCTGGATGATCCTCGCGCTCTCTTTCGTCACCGGCTGTTGTATGGCGCTTTCGTCGCCCGCTTATCAAGCCCTCACAATTGAACTCGTCGGGCGCGATGACCTATCGAACGCCATCGCGCTCAACTCGATGCAATTCCAGCTTTCCCGCGTCATCGGCCCGGTCTTCGCCGGTCTTGCCATCAACGCTTTCGGTCTTGCCGGATGTTTTCTGGCCAACGGCTTGTCGTACATCGCCGTCGTCGTGGCGCTCGTGTTGGTCCAGTTTCCGATGACCGCAACCGTTTCGCGGAAGATCCGCCGTCATGCCATCTGGCGCGATCTCCTTCAAGGCTTCCGTTACGTTCAAGGCCGCCCGCGCGTGCGCATGCTGCTGCTGATTTCGGCGGTGACGAGTCTGTTCGGCGCGCCGTATTTGACGATGATCCCGATCTTTGCGCGCGATGTTTTCCAAGCGGGCGAAACTGGTCTGGCGACCATGATGGCAATGGCTGGCGCTGGCGCGTTCTGCGGCGCGTTGACGCTGGCCGTGTTGAGCGACTTTCGGCGCAAAGGACTGCTCGTGCTCGGCGGCGCTTTCGCCTTCGCGTTGGCTCTTACGGCCTTCGCCTTCGCGCGCCATTGGCTTCTCGCCAACGCGCTGCTCTTTGCGATGGGCTATTCGCTCGTCTGCTGCGTGGCGGTGGTCAACATGCTCTTGCAGAACCTCGTGACGGATCGAATGCGCGGTCGCGTGATGAGCATGTTCGTCTTTTCGTTTCTCGGAACGACGCCGATCGGCAACTTCCTGACCGGCGCCGTGGCCCAACGTTTGAGCGCGCCCGTCGCGCTTGCCGTCAACGGCTCGGTGATCGCCGCTTTCATCGTCCTCGTCGCCGCGCGCAATCAACGCCTGCGCGCCTTGTCGTAAAGCTTTGCGCTGATGCCCGCGCCGCGCCTTTTTGTACAACAAAACCGTTCGGGCGAAGCATCAGACTACGTGGTTCATAAATGGACCGAAAAGAGGATTGAAGAGGGATGAGAAGAGTCTGCTCCGCGTTCTTGGTTCTCGCCGCACTGCTCTTTGCACTCGAAGGCGCGCGCGCGCAAGGCTGGACGCCGACACCGCCCTTTATCAAGGGCAAAGATCTGACGGTGGTCTTCTTCGTCGACGAGAAGAACGGTTGGGTGGGCGGCGATGGTGGGACGGTTTTTCGCACGGAAGACGGCGGGCGCACGTGGACGCCGCAAGCAATTGCTACCACCGACAACGTCAACGACATATACTTTCGCAACAAAGATAACGGCTTTCTCTTAGCAGGCAACCGCATCTTCCGCACAAACAACGGCGGGCGCGTCTGGATCGAATCGAACCGCTTCGCGCCGCGAGATTTCGGCGGGACGCCGGAGCTGTATAGCATCCGTTTCGCCGATAAGAAGCGAGGCTGGATCGTCGGCGCTGTCAGTCGCGGTGATGAGATCGTCGATAGTCTCGTCTTGTTCACCGACGATGGCGGAGCCTCTTGGCGACGGCAACTGGTGCCTGTAAAGAGCGAACTGATTCATCTGGACTTTCCCGAAAAGCTCACGGGTTGGATCGTCGGCGCGGGCGGCACTGTTCTTCACACCAACGATGGCGGACGCACGTGGACGCTGCAAAAGAGCGGCACGCGCGCCACGCTCTACCACGTTGACTTCCGCGACGAGAAGACCGGTTGGATCGTCGGCGAACAAGGAACCATCTTACGCACGGTCGATGGTGGCCAGACGTGGCTGGCTGTGATGGGCCCGGCGCGCACAACGCTGCTCGCCGTCAAATTCACCGATAAAGAGAACGGCTGGATCGTCGGGCGTGGCGGCGTCATCCTTCGCTCCGGTGACGGCGGTCGGACGTGGATCGCCCAAGAGAGCAAAACCAACAAGAACCTCTACGCGCTATACGCCGACAAGAGGCGCAATTGGGCGGTGGGCGATGACGGCTTAGTGCTGCTCTACCGCAAGGACTGAAAATCGGGAGCGCGCAAAGACCGAAAGGCCGCTCGACGAGATGGAGGTTAGCTTTCGAAGCCAGCTTTTTGGCGCGCCCCAGCAGCCCTCAATTTCGGGCAACTCACGCTCGTTTTTGGCCATCTCAATGATCGAGCAGAGCAGTGAACCGGAAAGAGCCGCCACGAAGGCGGCTCTCGATAGCCGGACGATTCTCCTGTGGTTGTACGCCCGATGGTCCGACATCGGGCGTTTTTTTAAGGCGAAGTTTTAGCTCGCGTTCCGGTAAAAGAGAGCGGCGGGAAGTTCGGGATGTTGATCGTCCCATTCAAGCGATCGCCTTCCACGCGTCCATTGACCGTCAACTCCACCTCTTGTCCCTGAAGCATCATGGTCGAGCGCGCCTCAAAGCCGTTGCCGTTGGCGGTGACGCTTTTGAAGGCTGCATCGCCGAGCTGCGAACGAATCGAGCCGCGTAGCCCGTTTGCGTCGCGTTCGAGCACGAGCGTGACCGGGATCGATTGGCCGTTCGGCGCGAGCACGTCAACCGCCCATGTACCGACCACATCCGCAGATGCAGAAGCGCCGCCAGCAGTCGCCGGTCGTTTCCGATTGCCAGCGCTATCATAGATCTCGATCCTTTCGCTGTAAGGCTTGATTTGATCCATGATGGCCGAACCATCGCCGACGATGACGATGGCGACGCGATCCGGCGCGACGTACTGACGGGCAACGCGCTGGACGTCTTCTTTGGTCACGGCCATGACTCGCTCGCGGTAGGTCTGCAAGTAATCAGCCGGCAGGCCATACATCTTGATCTGCACGAGCTGATCGATGAGGCCGTCTTGAGTCTCCAAACGAATGGGGAAAACGCCTGCCAGGTAAGACTTGGCGTTCTTCAGTTCTTCGTCGCTGACGGCTTCGTTGCGAATCCGATCGAGTTCGTAAAAGAACTCTTTGAGCGAAGCGCCCGTGACGGGCGTGCGCACTTCGGCTGAGGCGCGCAAAGAACCCGCCGTCCGCCGCGCATCCAGGCTCGAGTATGCGCCGTAGGTGTACCCTTTGCTCTCGCGCAGATTCATGAAGAGGCGCGCCGATGGCGTGCCGCCGAGAATGGTGTTCATCACGAGCAGCGGGAAGTAGTCCGGGCTCGTGCGCGCGATCCCGAGATCAGCGATGACGATGTTCGATTGCTGCGAGCCGGGACGATCGACAAGATAAATGGCGCGCTCCGTTCTTGTAGGCGGCGCCGGGAAACTCACCGATGCAGCGTCGCCTTTTTGCCATGAACCGAAAAGCTGCTCGATCTGTTTGAGCAATTGCGCGCGTTGCACGTCGCCGACGACGATGAGCACGGCGTTGTTTGGAACGAATCGAGCGCGATGAAATTCCCGAATTCGGTCGCGCGTGATGGCCTCAACTGATTGCGGCGTCGCTGAGATGACCGAATACGGGTGCTCGCCGAAAAGGATGCGCGACAAGCGTTCGTTGGCGAGAAAAGCTGGCTGCGCGCGCTGTGCGATCAACGCCTGTTTGGTGTTCTGTTTGACGAGCGCCAGCTCGTTCTCCGGAAAGGTGGCGTGAAGCGCAACGTCGGAGATGAGTTCCAGCAACCGATCGCCGTAAATCGATAGCCCGGCGGCGGAAACGGTGGTGTAATCGGAGTTTGCCCCTGCAAATAGCTGTGCGCCCAATCGGGCGACTTCTTCGGCGATCTGACGACTGGTCCGCTTCTCGGTGCCTTCGGTGAGCATTGTCGCCATCATGTCGGTCAGGCCCGGCAGGTCTTTGGGGTCGTGCGCGGTGCCGGTGCGCAAAGCCAAACGGTAAGTGACGTAAGGCAGGCGCCGATCCTCGACGATGACGACTTGTAACCCGTTGGGCAACGTGGTTTCAAACGGCTGTGGGATGTTAATCGGTCTTGGGGCCAGCGGCGGAGGCGGCTGGCGGCGAAAATCTTCCGTTTGGTTCATAGCGTTCGATGATTGAGCGTGACTGAACGGCGCGAACGCGCTGCAAGCGAGCAGCGCAACGGCGATGAGATGAGATCTTTGCAACATGATCGGTCCCTCCCGTCTACTATGGTCGTGGCTTTTGCGGCGTCGCAGGCGGCGCGTCCGCTGGCTGTTGTGGGCGCTCGGGGCGCGGTTCGTTGCTCACCGGAGTTGGCGGCGAAGCTGGTTTCGGCGTCGTCTGACGCGGAGGCACCTGTGGCGGCGGCGCACCCGGTTGCGCGGCCTCGCCAGAAGGCTGTGCCGCGGCTGCGGGGCGGGACATGCTGGCTGGGATGATGTCGATCACCGCGCGGTTTTCGGTATCCAAATATCGCGCCACGACCTGTTTGATCTGTTCGGGCGTGACCTTCAAGTAGTTCTCAAGATCCGTGTTGAAAAGGTTCGGGTCGCCATCGTAGAGCGTAAATTCGGCGATGCGCTGCGCGCGGAAGAGCGATGATTGACGGCTGCGCACTGCGCTGCTGAGCAAATTGTTGCGCAGCTTCTCCATCTCATCCGGAGTTGGCCCTTCGGTCGCCAATCGTTTGATCTCGCTCATGATCGTTCGGCGTATCTGTTCGACATCCTTGCCGGGTTTGGGCAAGGCGAAGATGGTCATCGAAGAAGGCCCGCGCCGCTCGCCGATGCCGCCTTGAATGGCGATCAAGGACTCCTCGCCCTTGACCAGACGCTGGTAAAGCCGCGAACTATCGCCATCGAGCAACAGGTCGCTCGCCAGCGATAGCGCGTAAAAGTCTACGGTCCGACGCGGCGGCACTTTCCAGCCGATCATGAAAGCCGGAAGCTGCGCGAAGCGATCGATGTACCGCTCCTGTCGCAGGGCCACTTCGGGCGGCTCCGACACATCCGCTTTGGGCGGATCAGGCTGGCGCGGAATGGTCGCAAAGTACTTGGTGACCAGCTTGCGCGCTTCTTGCGGATCGAAATCGCCGACGATCGCGAGCACAGCGTTGTTGGGCGCATAGTAGATGCGGAAGAACTCTTTGACGTCTTCGATGGTCGCCGCATTGAGATCTTCCATCGAACCGATGGTGGAATGCGCGTTGGCCGGGTTCTTGAAGATCATCTCGTTGATACGAAGAAAAGCGTTGACGTACGGCTGATTGTCGTAGCGCAAGCGCTTCTCTTCTTTGACGGCCTCGCGCTGATTATCGAGGTTCTCCTGCGTCACCTTCAGCGAGCGCATGCGATCGCTTTCCAACCACAAAGCGAGCGGCAACTGGTGCGAAGGCAAGGTCTCAAAATAGTTGGTTCGTTCTGACGAGGTGGTGCCGTTCATGGTACCGCCAGCGTTGAAGATGTACTGGAAGTGACCGGCTTTCGGCACGTTCTCCGAACCTTGAAACATCATGTGCTCGAACAGGTGCGCGAACCCGGTCCGTCCGGGCCGCTCGTTGCGCGAGCCGACGTCGTAATAGACGGCGACCGATACGACCGGCACCGTGCGATCAGGACTAAGGACAACGCGCAAGCCGTTTGGCAAAGTGAACTGTTCAATGGGTGTCGGCGGTAGCATAAACTTCGAATTCGATCTGTTGTTGGTCTGCGCTGTGCCAGCGATGGCGAAAGAGGCGACGAGCCATAAGCTCGCGACGAATTGAACGTGTTTGTTCATCTCGATTCAACCCTCGGTCGAGGAAAAATGATCCCGTTCCTCACTTGGCGCGCCTCGTCTTTGAAGAAGACGGTCTTCCACCTTTCGAGGACGCATTTTTTACGCGAACGACGCCGAGCGCGTCGTCTTTCTATCGCGCGATGAAGCGCCGCTTTTCAAGGGAGCTTTCTCCACGCAAACGACGCTCCCTTTCAAAGCGGCTTTGAAGCTCACCATTGTTACTACGCAGAAGGTCCGCCGTTTGTTTCCATCCCGACCACCGGCTTCGGGCAAAGGCGCGCCCAAATCGACGCTGAACCGTCCTGATCCGCTTAGGCGCCGCTTTCGATCGAGATCTCAAGATGAGGGCGGCTGGTTGATGATGCTGCGCAGTTCGGTACGCAGCTTTTCGATCTCAGCCAATTTCTGGTCCACTCGTTCGAAAAGCGCCGCTTGCGCCTTGATCCCTTCATCGATCAGATAGGAGGCCGCTTCGGCGCGACTGCGAAAGACCCCGGCTTGCACTAGCTTCTCCAACTTCTCTTGCGCCTCTGCTGAAAGCTTCACGGCGATCATGTATTCATCCTTAGCCGCCAAAGCGCGTTCGATGGTCCGGCTGATGTCTCGCCCTATTGCTCCCAAAGATTCCGGGATCCGCTGCAGCGCCTCGCGGATGGTCGAAGAGATTCTTTCCGTTTCCTCATGCGGCGGAGGCTCGTTACGCAACATCAATCCCTCAGCTCTTTCCGGTTGCGCTTCGAGCGGCGGTTCGGTCTCATGTCGCTCGTTCATAGCCCCTCCGTGCGCTTTCTTCCGTCTTCTTTTGAACACCACCATTCTAGGTGGCAGGCCGATTTTCGGTCAAGGAAGAGACGCCTCGAAAACGCTGATTTCATTGCCCCTTGGCGTTGACACAAGGTCAGCGAAAAGACCGAAATCGCAAGCGATGAGATCGCGCGACCGCTTACTGCCTCAGCGGAAGCGTCGTAGCTCGATGGAAACTCGATGGAAAGACGATCGAACGATCCGTCTGCGCAGTTCTCGCGCAGGTTGGTCAAGAACGATCCGACCTGTCCGGAGAAACGCAACATGACAGCAGCGGACTACCGCTCGCCCTTTCCGACAAAGCCGATCTGCAGAAAGAGCAGCACCACAACGGTGGCATCAAGCCGCGCCGATCAACAGATGCTTACAGCGCGCCTTTCAGCTACGACTTTCAAGGTCCGATCTTTTTTATCTTTGGCGCTGGACGAAAGGCGGATCGTGGGTCTCCAGCTTCTTCAGCTTTTTTCAACTCCTTGCACGCAGCTCGGTAGTAGTCGGCACCAAATCTTATCGGTCGTCGAGGTCCGCCTTGCTGCTTCAAAGCTCTGCGCCCCTCTTCTTCTGGCCCCTCGGCGTACTCCGCCTTCAAAATAGCGGCGCGGGCTTCGCCATCTGGATGTCCGTCACACGGGTCGTCATAGACGACGCCGAAGTCGTGCACGACGTTGACTTTACCGCCTCGCAAGTTGATCAGTTGAGCGCTGATCGTCAATTCTCCCATGTTGTAGAAACTACCCTGCAGAAGAAGTTCGCGCACGCCGTCGCCATCGACATCCAAGTCGCGCACCAAAGCCGTGTAACCTTCCGGCGCTGCGATCTTGTGCGTCAGCCGATTGCCCTCGAAGACAGCGAGAACCCCGCCCCTGCCCGCTTGCGGATCGATCGCGGCAGGAGGTTCAGGTAGAACGAGATACACCGTCTCATTCCGATCCGGTGCAGTGATGCCATCTCCTGCGCTCTCAGCCTTTCCTCTAACTTTCCCCTCTGGAGCATCCTTGCCAAAGACGGCGCGCAAGACGCGCTCTTCTTCTCCCTTCGGCACGGGTTCCGGTTCAGGGCCACCAAGCAGGTAACTGGCAAAGAGCGCTTCCTTGCCGAGCAAGAAGACGTCTGTGTCTTTGCGGTTGATCGGATCGCGCGCCGTCGACTGTTGATCCTTTTGGGCCGCGACCGATGCGCCGTCCGCCGTCTGTGGCTCGCCGCCTCCCTCTTGCGAGAGTTTGGCGGCGAGCTTCTCCATATGACCCTCGGACTTCTTCTCACTCGACGATGAGTCCTTGGTTGTCGCAGGAAGACTGCAGCCGAAGTTGACCAACAAAAGAGAGACAACCAGGAGCCAAGCTGCGCGCAAACGCTTCGCCCTGCTCTGCCTTTGCCTCACACCATCTTCAGCCCGCGTTGTTTTCATCATTTCTCCTCACTCCAAGCTCATCGCTTTTGGTCTTAGCGCCGATCCAAAAACGGAGTCGGATCGATGATCTCGCCCGAGCTTCGTCTGATCTCGTAATGTAGATGCGGTCCTGTGGCAAGCCCAGTCTGTCCAACGGCGCCGACCACTTGACCTTTGGTCACCGTTTGCCCTCTGCTCACGTTGATGCGCGACAAGTGTGCATAATAGGTCAGGTAACCGTTTCCGTGATCGACGATCACGAGGTTGCCGTAACCGCCTCTTCTTCCGGCAAAAGCGACCCGCCCGCTGCCAGTGGTCCGAGCGGGCGTGCCAGCCGAAGCGCCGAAGTCGATCCCCGTGTGGAATCTACGCACCTTATAAATCGGGTGTGTGCGCACTCCGTAACCGCTCGTAATAGGCGCATCAACCGGACGACCATAAGGCAGCGAGCTTCTCGCTCCATCCCCAGCAGGCGTTATCTTCTCAGGTACGGCCTTTTCAGGCGCCGTCTTTCCAGAGGCCGCTTTCTGGAACGCGCGGTAGGTCGTCACGCCGAGAACGCCAGTTTGCGTGATGCCGTTGGCCGCCTGAAAGCGTTTGAGCGCCGCTTCTGTACGCGGGCCGAAGATACCCGGACCGGTGTTCACCTCGGCTTCGGTCATGTAACCGAGCCCCACGAGCCGCTGTTGCAAAGCCGCAACGAGCGGGCCGCGGTCGCCGCGTCGCACGCCGCTGACGATTCTGCTCATGGCCTGATGCGTTGCTGCATCAAACTTGCCCGTCACCACTAGACCGTTTGCACGTTGGAACTCACGCACTGCCGCTTCCGTGCGCGGACCGAAGATGCCCGGACCAGTGGCAACTTGCTCGCGGGTCATGTGTCCCAAATCAACCAACAGACCCTGAAGCTTTGTGACCTCCGGGCCACGGTCGCCGCGCGCCAGATTGCCGCTAGGCATGGGCGAGTCTATTTTGGGCGGCGCGGGCGGCTCCAATTCCGGCTTACGCATAGCGAAGAGCGCGCGTCCCGTCGCGTCGTCCAACAGTCCCGTTGCCGACAAACCTTGGCGTCGTTGGAACTCTTCTATGGCCGCGAAAGTCATCGGTCCATAATAACCGGTCGGCCTTTCGATGCGAAGCAAACCCAAGTCGATCAAGCGTTGTTGCACGCGTTCGACGCCGCCAAACAAACGCGCAGCAACCTGCGCCGTCGCTTCGCCAGAGGTGATCAAGCCATCGTTATTCAAATCAAGTCCTCGATTCTGGGCGTATGCGTTTGTGCCCTGACGAAAGAGCACCGTGCGCGGGTCAGGGCGCGGACTGCCGCTCAACACCGCTGTATAGACTCCCTCCAACGTGTTAAGCCGCCCTTTGAATGGCGCAAGGTAGCGCTCCACGTAACGCAATTGCTCGACCGGCGTCATGCGCGCCAGCGCGTCGGTCGAAGTGCGCAAAAGTCTTGCCGTCTCCGGTATAAATTGGATCAGGCCGGTCGCCCCGCTCAGCGGGTTGCGAACCGCGGGGCTGAACGTCCCGCCCGTTTCGAAACTCATTACCGCCAACAACCACTCAGGACGCGTCCCGAGTCGTTGTGACATGGCGACCACCTCTTGGATGAACTCAGAGGTGACGTTCGGATTGTGGCGAACTCCCTCGATCAGATTGAAGTCAAACCCGTTCGATGTCCGCTCGAGCAACTCCGCTCGCATCATCGCCGCGCGATCTACCCCGCTCATGCTAGCGAGTAGCAGATTCGGACTGACCCCAGCAAGACCACCGTTTCCGGTCTCGGCTGCAACCTGCGCCTGATTAGCCTGATTAACGGTATGGTCATCGAAGCTTCCGAGAGCCGCGTTCGCCGCTCCCAAACCGTCCACTTTCAAAGTCATTTCCTCTCTCCTCCCCTCACAGTTTCAGCTTTTTCGTCTTCCCTTTTGAGACTTCTCCCTTGAAAAATGTTTCTACTATATATTATCGGCGCTTTTCAGAAAGAGTTTCCTGTTGGTGATGAAAAATTTTTCTCGAAACCCTCTGCAACCAACTCTGCTATGACGAATAGCTCCCTGCGACCGAACGCCGAAGAGCGCATCAACGGCAAAGCTGTTCGGCTACGCTCTGAACAAACGCGGCCCCATCAGAGAAATTCACCGAAGCGATCCGCCGCCGTTTGCCGTCTTCGGCAGTGACGTCCTCCCCTCAATAAATTGAAGGGCATCCCCAAAGGAATGCACGCGCGCTCTTTATCGCGCGCGCTTCGGTTCAGCGACGCCGTGCCATCCCAAGTAGGATGACACGACCGCGGGCCGCGCCACACGGCCACTAC